>DVKW01000066.1 GCA_018715855.1 Candidatus Galligastranaerophilus intestinigallinarum | reverse complement strand
AGTTGAACCTTAATCTTTATTATGAGGCAAAAGAGCTTTTTGGAAATGTTCAGTTAACAAATTTTGGGGCAAATACCGTTCCTTTAAATATTCCCCTGTTTTTTAAAAATGCAGATTTTATTTTTTCCGGTAAAGAAATCATTATGAAATCAGACGGGCTTTTCGGGGGCGAAAAAGCAAAGGCCGATTTATACATTACAGGGCTTTTTACGGATGATTTAATTACATCGGGCAGCATTAGTTCTTATGTTACCAACAATTTTGCCAAAAAATATATCGATGGACTTTTTATTAAAGGCAAAGTTTTTTTAAATGTTGATTATTATGTAAAAAACGGCATTGTAGGCGTTATTTACAAAGCATCCGTGGCTCCTTATTCAGATGTTTATTATCTGAAATCTCGCCTTGGGCTTTTTAAATTAAAAAAAACAATCATTGCTTATACTCAAAAAAAAGATGATATTATTAAGCTTTTAAAATATTCTTATCTTGTTTCAAATAATAAAAAAGAAACGGAAATAATTAACGGTAGCGGGCTTTTTTCAAAAAGAAACGGCAAAAAATTTGCCATAGATAAAATTTCTTTAAAGACAATGAAAGATGCACCCGTTTCTCTTTTGGGGTTTATAGAATCAAATTTAAGAGGCGGCAAATTCAACGGTGAAATTGAATATGACTTTATTCATTCAAAACTAAACGGTTCTTTAATTCTTTCTCATTCGCATTTTAAAGGCTTTTTAATTGAAAAAGCGGCTGTTTTTGCAGGTTCTGATACAATTTCTGTTTTAGCCCATGGAATGTACCAAAATGAAATTTACAACGCCGTTATTGAATTAAAAAATTCTTTGGATGATAACCTTTTAATTTATAACTTTGATATTTACCTTAAAAAATATGTTCTTTTAAAAACTTCCTCGAATAAGAAAAGGTTTAAGCCGTTTTTTAAAGAAATTAAAGTTAAAAGAACAATTAATGTTGAAAAATTTAAACTAAGACTTGATAAATTTGTAAAAGATAATATCTTAATTAAAAACCTTGTTTTAACAGGGAGCGTAAAAAATAACGTTTTAAGATTTAAAATGCAAAATGCACTTTTTGCAAACGGTTTTTTAGGCGCTTTTGGTTTTGTTGATTTCAACAAAAAAACTTCAGAAATTAATTTTTCAGCTGAAGATATTGATGCAAAAATTGCTTCTTATCAGGTATTTAACATTAAAGACCACATTAAAGGTTTAGCGGGTGCAAAATTAAGGCTTTTTATTAATAATGATTTTAAAGATTATTTCGGCGTTGCTGTTTTTGATGTTAAAAACGGCGCATTAACAAAATTTGGCACAAAAGAATTTATGGTTAAAGGAAGCAGAAAAAAACAACCCTTTAAGTTTTCTTTAGCTAAAATTATAAAAATTGATAAAAATTTGGAACTTTGCCCCGAATCAGACATTAAAGGCTTTTTTAATTTCAGAGGGCCAATTATTTCAGATATTAATATAATTGTTCAAAATGATTTAATTTCCTTTTTTATAGAAGGTGAATACAACACAAAAACCCAATATTCACGTTTGAATTTGTGGGGCAGATATGACAGGGAATTAGAAAAGAACGTTTCAATTTTCCATATTCCGATGGGCTTTTTATATAATTTTATTTTTAAAATTAAAGATAAAAAAGATAAATATTTTGAAAAATTGTTGAAAATTCCTTCTATAAAAAACCAAAAAGATGATACAAAAACTTTTAGCGTTCAAGCTGAAGGCAACATCAACGATACCAAAAATCTAAAATTCAAATTCACGGATATCAGATAATTTTTTTATGATAAGATAAACTTAAAATTAATCTTATGAGGCGTTAAAATGGAAGATTTTTCAAACTATACAAAAGAAGATTACCTAAAACTTTATGATAAAAATTTAGATGATTTGATTAAAATTTCAAGCGAAATTACAAGGCAAAATTTTGGCAACAAAATTGAATCTTGCAGCATTATAAGCGCAAAAACGGGCGAATGTTCGGAAAATTGCAAATATTGTTCGCAAAGTAAGTATAACCACGCTGAAATTGAATGCCACCCTTTATTGGATGTAGAAACGGTTAAAAAAGCTGCATTAAGTGCAAAAGAAAACGGTGCCAGCTGTTTTGGAATTGTAACTTCAGGCAGAGTGCCGACAGGCAAAGATTTTGAAGTCATTTTAGATATGGTTCGTGCCGTCAGTGAAATAAAAGGCCTTCAATGTTGCGTTTCTTTGGGCTTATTGAGCGATGAACAGTTTCAAAAGCTAAAAGAAGCAGGCGCCAAAAGGTATAACCACAATATTAATACTTCCGAAAAATATTATGAATTTATATGTCAAACTCACAAATTTGCAGATAGAATTAAAACGGTTCAAAAAGCACAAAAATTTGGAATTACCCCTTGTTCGGGCGTAATTTTAGGCATGGGCGAAACAAGAGAAGATAGAATTGATATGGCGCTTACTTTGGCAAAATTAGATGTAAGAAGCGTTCCTATCAACATATTAAACCCGATTAAAGGCACGCCTTTAGAAAATTATCAAGATAAAATTAATGAAGAAGAAATTTTAAAAACCATTTGTATTTTTAGAATTATTCTTCCAAAAGCAATGCTAAGATATGCAGGCGGAAGAACCTTAAGACTTTCAAAAGAAAATCAGGAAAAAGGCATTATAGCGGGAATTAATTGCATTATGGTCGGTAATTATTTAACAACGACAGGCTCAAGAGCAAATGAAGACAAAGAAATGCTGAATGAAATACATATGCAACTGGTTTAAATTAAAAAGCGCCTTAATCGGCGCTTTTATTTTGCACTTTCAATTATTCCGCCGCCAATTAAAACGTCATTATCATATAAAACGGCAGACTGGCCAACTGCAATAGATTTTTGGTAATCTTCAAAAATTATTTCAATTGTTTCCCTGTCAATAAATCTGAATTTTGCGCTTGTCGGCGCTTGTGCAGAGCGAATTTTTGCAGATAAAATTTTTCCTTCAAATTTTTCGGGGTTAATTTGAAAGTTTAAATTTTTTGCAATTAAACTTTTATTAAATGTTTTATCTTTATGCCCCACAACAACTTCATTGGTTTTTTCGTTTAATGAAATTACATATAAAGGCTCTGTTGATGAAATTTTAATGCCTCTTCTTTGGCCTACGGTAAAATTCCAAATGCCCTCATGAGTGCCTAAAATTTTGCCTTCCGTATCAACAATATTGCCTTCTTTTTTGCCGGCTTTTAAAAGCTCGCTGTAATCGCCGCCATAGAAATCTTGGCTGTCGGGTTTGTTTGCAACTTCTAAATTTAATTCTTGTGCAATTTTTCTTATTTCTTCTTTTTTGTATCCGCCAAGGGGCAAAATCAGGTTTGAAATTTGTTCTTTTGATAATCTATAGAGAAAATATGTTTGGTCTTTTTTAGGGTCAATTCCTCTTTTAAGGCAGGTTTCACCGTCAAATTCGCCCATTCTTGCGTAATGCCCCGTAGCAAATTTATCAAAATCAATACCTTGTTTTTTTGCACTTAACGGAAAAATTCCGAATTTTATGTGTTGATTGCACCACACACAAGGGTTTGGGGTTCTTCCCGATAAATATTCGGTTCTGAAATTTTCCACAACAGTTTTTTCATAATTATTTCTGCAATCTACTGTAAAATATGGAATATCAAGCAATTTTGCAATTTTTGCCGCTTCTTTAATGTTTTTTATTTCATCCGGCCCAAAGCAAGCGTTATTGTGCCCTTTAAAATCGTGGTATTCATCCTTGCCCCAAATAGACATTGTGGCGCCAATAACATCATAACCTTGTTTTTTTAATAAAGCGGCGGCAACTGCAGAATCTACGCCGCCAGATAAACCGACTAGAATTTTCATAATTAAATTAAATTATAAGCTTGTTAATTAGTCAAATTTTGTTTTTATAAATTCAATTAGTTTGTCTGCAATTTTTTTGTGCCCTTCAGCATCATAATGAAGGCCGTCTGTTGAGGATGTTTCTGCTATATTGTTTAAATCTATTAAATCAAGCTCAAATTCTTTTGCAATTTTTTGATATATTTCAGGAAGTTTTTTTGATTTTTCAATTGATTTTTCATCAAAAAGCGTATTAAAAAAGCTATTTAGAATGTTTTCTTTTATAGCTGAGGGAACCAAAAGAATTATATTCGGGTTATTTTCTTTTTTAATTTCTTCTACAAGTGCTTTTAGCCCCGTATATATTGCTTTTTCATCATTATCATAAATTTTTTGAAGGTCGTTAATTCCAACGGCTAAAATAATTATATCAGGCTTTAATTCAAGATATTTTTTTATGGCAATTAAGCCTGAAAGTTCGGTTGATTCTTTGTTTTCGGTAAAACCGCACCTGTTATTTGCCCCTTTTTCAATAACTTCAAATTTGTTTTTCAGGGCAATTTTAAGCTTTCCTGCCCATCTTGTTTGTTCATCAAATCTTTTTCCGTTTTCGGGGTTAAAACCAAATGTGTTGCTATCGCCAAAGCATAAAATTTTTTTCATAATTCTATTTTATATTTTCAAAGATTTATGGCAATTTTTATTTTTAATTATTTTTATATTAATATATCCCCTGTGACTATTAAATAAGCATAAATTGGCGGTTAGATTGTCTGATATTAATTTAAACGGATTTAATTTTACAAATAGCGTTGCTTTCACATCTTCTCAAAGGTCAAATGCCTTTAAATTGTATGATGCGTATGATGGAAGCTACATTGAAATTAAAAAACAAACAAAGCCTGTTGCAAAAGACAGATTTGAATCTCGTGTAAGAGAAGAAGAAAAAAGGCAAAGGCTGGAAAGAAGAAGGCAAAAAGAAATTCAAAGAAAAAAGGCGTTTAGAAGACGTGTTGCGCTTGGCCTTGCAACCTTGAGCACTTTTGGCACAATGGTTGCTTATTCGCTTAATAATGATAAACCGACATCTGATACAACTGCTCCTTCTTCAATAGTTCAAACAGCACCCGATTTCCAAGAGGTTGAAATTCAAGTAAATCCGCTTGATGAAGTTAATTCTTTATTGGAAAATAACCCTAATTTAAAAGATGCAAGCGATAAAATTTTATCTGCCGTTGATACTTTTTCGGGCCAATTGGGGCAAGACGGGCTTAAATTAATTAAGGAAAGAGTTGATAGCCTTGGTGGCGGTGAAATAAGCCCGATTGATGTTCTAAAAGTTCTTTGGATTGAATCTAACGGAAACATTTATGATGATGATGGAAATTACCTTGTAAGCTATACGGGTCAGGCCTATGGCCCATTTCAGCTAACGCCTGATACTGTTGATTATTTGAGCAATTATTACGGGCTTGAAGAATCTTTGGATGTTATGAACCCTTATGACAATTTAGACGCTTGTATTTTAAACCTCAGGTTTTTAAAAGACAAAAAAGAAAAAGACAGTGAAAATTCCCCGCTTCCGACAGGTGAAAATATTATGGATGCTGTTTTTTGGTGCTACCATGACGGCGCATGGGCTGATGATATTACAAAACAAGGGGAAGATTACCTTGAAAAATACAGAAATTTAAGCATTGTAGATGATTACCCCGAAGTTGTTGAATATTTAACTGATGAGTTATGCTAGTTTTAACAATATATAGCTAAAAGTATTATACTGATAATATATTTATACACAAATTAAAAAACCCGCTAACAAATTAGCGGGTTTAAAACTGGGGCGGAAGGATTCGAACCTCCGAAATGCCTGGACCAAAACCAGGTGCCTTACCACTTGGCGACGCCCCATTAATTGGGAACAAATATATAATATTATGAGCAAAATGTCATGTCAAATATTATTTGCAGATTTTACTTCTTTTAACACGGAAGTAACGGCATATATTAATTTATTTGCCACTTCTTCAATATATTCTTGGGTTGTAAGCCCGTTAATCACAATGTCTGCAATTTCCATTGTGGGGCGAATATATCTGAAAGCTGTTTGGTTTACATCATGGAATTGCATGGCAGCGGCTTTTCCAACTTTTCCACGGCTTGCGGCACGTGCAAACCATCTGTCTTTAATAATTTCAAACGGAGTATAGACGTATACTTTAACATCTACTATATCTCTCATAATTTCATTTAAGACATACAGACCTTCATTTAAAATTATTTTTGCAGGTCTTTTTTCAACCGAATCTTTCTTGCTTTCGCAGGTAACAAAGTCATAGTATGGTGAATAAATTGTTTTACCTTGTTTTAAGCCTATTAAATGCTCTTTCATTAGAGGAAGATCAATAGCGTCAGGCGTATCAAAACTGAAGCCCGATGCAAACAATGCTTCATAACTTCCTGCTTCTTTTAATTCTTTGGAAGCGTCTTTATAATAATCATCACAGCAAACAACAGTGTAAAAATCGTTTGCATCAGATTTTAAACAGGCTTTTGCGGTGTTTTTAACAAGAGTTGTTTTACCTGAGGCCGATTCTCCTGCTATAGACATTAAAAATGTTGAATCATCTTCTAAAAGCGCTTTTCTTGCAATTTTGAAAATAAAAGCCTCATTTATTCTTAATATTAAAGGCTGTTTCTGCTTAGAATCCCAATCAATTACTTCTCTAATATTGTAGAGAATTTTTGCAATGAAGGGCATATCTTTATATGTATCTTGTTGGTGCATTGTCTAAAATTGTTGTTCCGTTAAATCAAAGTATAAAAACATTCTACAATAAAAGTGGTTTAAAATTCGGTTTGTTAAACAAATATTAACATTAATTTTATTCATCATCCTGCATTGTAAATGTTTGTTCTTCAAATGCCGTTTCGAGCATTTTATAAATTGCATATGCACCTGTGGCAACAGCTTTCGGGTCAAGACCCGTTTTGTTTGCAAGCTCGATTATTGCACTGTTTACTTCGGGGTTTTCTTCTTTAATATAATGAATCATAGATTTTCTCCAGCTTTGAATATCAGCTGTAACTTCATCTATGACATTTAAAAATGTTTCTTCGCTTATAACAGGTAACATAAGCTTATAATAGTTTTTTTGTTTCAAATTGTCAACAATAAAGGCGCAAAGATGATTTTGCGCCTTTATTAATAAAGTTTTATTAATTTGTATTACCAGTCAAGGTCTGAATAATCCTCACCGCTTACTTCATTATTTGTTTCTGCAGGTGCAGGTGCCGGTTCCGGTGCTGATTCTTGAACTGGTTCAGGTTCAGGTGCGGGTGTTGACTCTTGAACGGGTTCAGGTGCCGGAGTTGATTCTTGAACGGGTTCAGGTTCAGGTGTTGATTCTTGAACGGGTTCAGGTGCCGGAGTTGACTCTTGAACGGGTTCAGGTGCCGGAGTTGATTCTTGAACTGGTTCAGGTGCCGGAGTTGATTCTTGAACTGGTTCAGGTTCTGGTGCGGGTGTTGATTCTTGAACTGGTTCAGAGTACGTCTCTACAACTTGTGCGGGTGCTTCATCTTGCTGCTGCTCGGGCGCTTGATCTTGCGCAGGTGTCTGTTCAACAGGTGCGGTTTCTTGCGCTGGAGCTTGTTCAGCAGGAGTTTGTTCAGCCGGTGCAGTTTCTTGTGTAGGAGCTTGTTCAGCAGGAGTTTGTTCAGGAGTTACTACTACTGTTTGTTCAGGTGCAACTGCATCTTCATCTTCGCAAGGTACATCAGGTGTAGTTTCACCTGTGTTGCCTGAATCAGGTGTTGTTTCGCCTGTGTTGCCTGAATCAGGTGTAGTTGTATCTTCTGTTAGGCCGCCATCCATATCGGGAATAACTTCATCTTCAGGAGGACAGTCTTCTTCACCTTCTGAGTCAGGAACAGAGTCTGTATCTGTGTCAGGTATTGAATCCGTGTCTGTATCAGTATCAGGGATTGAATCCGTATCCGTATCAGGGATTGAATCTGTATCTGTATCAGGGATAGAATCCGTGTCTGTATCAGGTATTGAATCGGTATCAGTATCAGGTATTGAATCGGTATCAGTATCTGGTATTGAATCTGTATCGGTATCAGGGATAGAATCCGTGTCTGTATCTACAGGCGGATCGGGATTCGGGCTGTCTGTATCTGAGTCAGGAACAGAATCTGTATCTGTGTCTGTATCAGTATCCGGAATTGAATCAGTATCCGTATCTGGAATTGAGTCAGTATCCGTATCAGGTATCGAATCCGTATCGGTATCTGGGATTGAATCTGTATCCGTATCAGGAATTGAATCCGTATCTGTATCAGGGATAGAATCCGTGTCGGTGTCAGGTATTGAATCGGTATCCGTATCTGGGATTGAGTCAGTATCTGTATCTACAGGCGGATCGGGATTCGGGCTGTCTGTATCTGAGTCAGGAACAGAATCTGTATCTGTGTC
>DVKW01000065.1 GCA_018715855.1 Candidatus Galligastranaerophilus intestinigallinarum | reverse complement strand
GAAGAAGTTCAAAAGCAAAGAGACAGGCTGCAAGCCTATGTTTTATCTCCTTTGGGAATAAATTCATCTTCAAGAATAGGCCATAACAGAATTAAAAAAGCGTTTAACGATTCACTTTCTCAAAATAAAATGGCTTTAGCCTTAACTTATTCAATCCCCGGGCCAAAAATGACTTTCCAAGGCGACGAAGATGCAGATTTAACACCATTCAGGTTCTTTAGGCAATTTGAATCGGTTCCGCATGAAGAATATTTATATATTGAAAAAGGCTATGAACCCGGAAAAAGCGCACTTGAAAAATCAACTTTAGGCAAAATTGCATATTCTGAAGCAGGCGCAAAAAGAATGGAACAATTTAAAAATCTTACAAGAGATTTGAATAAATTGAATGATGAAAACCCTGCAATAAGACTTGGCAATGTTGATAAATCAAGCATAGTTGACCACCCTATGTCACAGGTTGTTGCATTCAGCTCAAAAGATGAAACTTCAAACAATGAAATTTTCACCATAACAAACGCAGGCGAAACAAATTACAGGGAAGATAAAGATAACGAATATTGGATTAAATTCCCCAAAGGCCGCTGGGTTGAAGTTTTAAACACAGATGACGAAAAATACGGCGGAACTTCAAGACACTTAAACGAAGGCGAAGTAATCCACGGCGATGGCAGCACGAATATGCCTATCAACTTAGCAGGGTATTCAACAGTTTGCTTTAAGCGTGTAGGTTAATTTTTAAATTAAACAAAGAGGGCTTATTAATTAAGCCCTCTTTTTGTTGCTTGATTTTGCCCCTTTTTTAATATAATATTAGTTTGATTATTGACATTTATGAATAGAAAGTGGAGTTATTTATGTCAGAAAGAAAATTAGTCGGAACAGGCGAAATGTTCAAAAAAGCACTCGCAGGCGGTTATGCTATTGGTGCTTACAATGTTAACAACATGGAAATTTTGCAAGGTATTGCAGAAGCTGCTGAAGAAACAAGATCGCCAATTATTCTTCAAGTTTCAGCAGGTGCTAGAAAATATGCTAACCAAACATATTTAATCAAATTGGTTGAAGCAGCCTTAGCTACAACAACAGTACCTATCGCACTTCACTTAGACCACGGCGCAGATTTTGAAATTTGCAAAGCTTGTATTGATGGCGGTTTTTCTTCAGTTATGATTGACGGTTCAAGATTCCCGTTTGAAGAAAACGTTGCATTAACTAAAAAAGTTGTTGAATACGCTCATGAAAGAGGCGTTTCGGTTGAAGCAGAACTTGGCAAATTAGCAGGCGTTGAAGATGACGTTAATGTTGATGCTAAAGATGCTAAATACACAAACGTTAAAGAAGCTGTTGAATTTGTTAAACAAACAGGCTGCGATTCTTTAGCAATTGCAATCGGTACATCTCACGGTGCATACAAATTCAAAGGCGAAGCTAAACTTGATTTTGACAGATTAAAAGAAATTAAAGATGCTCTTAAAGAAGCAGGCTTTGGTGATTACCCGATTGTTCTTCACGGTTCATCATCTGTTCCTAAAGAATTTGTTGAAAAATGCAACAAATATGGCGGCAACTTGCCTGATGCACAAGGTGTTCCTGAAGATATGTTAAATTATGCTTCAAAACACGGCGTTGCTAAAATTAACATCGATACAGACTTAAGATTAGCAATGACATCAACAATCAGAGAATTCTTTATTGAACATCCTGAAAAATTTGACCCAAGAGAATATATGGGCCCTGGCAGAACTGCTGTTAAAGAAATGGTTAAACACAAAATGGTTGACGTTTTAGGCACAGCAGGCCATGCTGATGACTAATTAAAAGTCTAAAAACTTTTATAAAAAAGCCCTTGAATTTTCAAGGGCTTTTTTTATTGGAAATAAAACGCCCGCATAAAAAACGGGCAATGAAAGGATAAATTTTATTTTTGCTCCGGCTTACGCACTATTCATAACGGCGGCTATCATACCGTTTCGGTTTGTGCTCAATATAATTGAGCCCTCTTGAAATTCCTAGCGGCTCACTAATTTTGAACTTCGCTTTTGAAACCTTAAAAAGGTTTCAGTCGCTTCGTCAATCGTTCGCCTTGGCGCACTCCGTTCGGTTTCACCTCACATCTGTGCTACGGAATTTCGCTTCGCTCTGGCTCACGCTTTATTTCTTAGCTTGTGCCTGATACATAGCTCTTTGTGCTGCAACACCATAAGGAATTGCTTGTTTGTCTGTAATTATAATTGAGAAAATGTCTGTCAACTTTAACCCAAGAGGGTCAGAAAACTTATACTTATTATCTTTCGCACAAGGATTACTACCCTTGCAATCAACATTGCTTGGAGAAGGCTTTCTGTCGCCATTTACATCAACAATAATGTAACAAGGCGGTTTTGTTGTTCCATCCGGGTTATTATTTAATCCGTAACTTCCGCAGCCGCCACAAGACTTTATTCCTTCTTGAGGGGTTCCATCCCAATTATTCCACTTGCCGTCACCGGAATATGTTGTCGCACCCTCGCAAACGTACACGGAAGGGTTTTCATATAATCTAAATCCGTGGATTTTAGATCTGCCATAGTTAATAAATTCAAAACGCATACCATCGGTTGTGTAAAATGCCTTATTAACATAAGTATTAGTTTGTGAATCACCGGCAGGCCCCGTTCCGCCAGATGCAACATTATATTTAATATCGCCGCTTTGCATAACTGCCATATGGCGCATTAAATAACCATACAAATTAGCATTATCATAAGGAGATTCCCCATCTATTGCCATATTCATAGTGATTGCACTATTTAAAACAGAAACCGCTTTTCTTAAACCTGTTTTAAATTCTTGTTGTTGAGAGTTACTTATAACACTTGGAATAGAAATTGCTGCAACAACACCAATAATAGCAAGAGTTATTAAAACTTCTGCTAATGTAAAACCTTTTAATCTTTTCATTTTGAATCCTTTCATTAATTTGTTTTGCTTTATCTTGAAATTCCTAGCGGCTCACTAATTTTGAACTTCGCTTTTGAAACCTTAAAAAGGTTTCAGTCGCT
>DVKW01000064.1 GCA_018715855.1 Candidatus Galligastranaerophilus intestinigallinarum | reverse complement strand
TATAATGAAGTTGAAGCAAGGTTTGAAGCAAGCAAAGAAGGTATTGTTTTCCCAAGCGAAGTTTCCGCAAAAATTAACAGGTTAAGAGACCATAGAGCAAGAGAAGAAGCCAGACAATATGAATATAAAATGCCTGCGGATATTGATTCTGCAACAAGTACAATTCATTCCTGCACACAGGTTTTAAACAATCTTATAGCTCAAATTCAAGAAAAAGAAAGCCAAAAAGGCGAATTGAAAAAAGCCATTCCCGAGGAATCATCCCCCGAATTTATTTCTGTTTCAGAACAATATGCAACTCTTAAAGAAAAATTGTCTCTTCTTGATAATTTTGATGCTGCAAACTTTAATAAATTTTTATCAGGCAATGATAAAAATGCAGACTGCTCATTTATAATCGAAGAAGCAAAAGCTTCTTTAGATAAGAAAATGCAAACCCTTCTTGAAAACCCGATTGCTCAATATTTGAAAATTTCTGATGATATACAAATTCTGGATAAAAGCGTTAAAGCCGTAAATTGGAAAAAAACCAAGTTAATGAATTTGCAAACAATAGATAGTTCAATTGCCCGCCAGCAAAAAAGAAAAGCAGAAGCCCAAAGGCTGTTTTCAAATGTTGATATAGCAGAAACAATTGAAAGGCTGCAAAAAGAAGCAGACGAAAACCTGCAAAAATTCACGGACAGTTTTGAAAATTTTGGCGGTTATCAACACTCAAACCCCAATGTTGATACCGGTTCTTCATCGTAATAATCTAAATTTTCACCTTCATATTCCGAATTTTCCGCAAAAACATTATTTATAACATTGTCATAAGAAAATGGCGTGTTTATATTTTCTGTTGAATACATAACATTTATATCTTTTAAAAAGCTTGTATCAAAGCTTCCAAAAATAGATGTATTATCTTCCGTAACATTTTTCAATGAATCTTGGGGGCTAGATAAAAAACTTGATTCTGATACAAGTGAACCTAAGTAATATTCAGACATTTATATCCTCGCTAAAATTAATTCCTCTTATTTTATTAAAGTAATTTTTTCTTAAAAAATTGCCATTTTTTTAATTGAAGGTAAAATTTTTTTATGGAACTTGATTTTAAAAAAGAAATAAAATATATTTTACCGCTTGTTTTAATTTTGGCGTTTGCTTTTTTTGTTAATTATTTTAAATTCGGAAATATTTTATATGATACAGGCAGAGAATTTTTGGTTCCTTTAGCCATTTTGGATGGGAAAATCTTAATTAAAGATGTTTTTTTGTCTTATTTTCCACTGTCTTATCAAATAAACGCTTTGTTTTTTAAAATTTTTGGCTCAAGTTTAGATACATTAAGAATTTTAGGGCTTATTTCCGCCTTATTAATTAACGTTTTTATTTATTTAACTTCAAGATTTTTTGTTTCAAGAAAGAAAAGTTTTATTTTTTCTTTAATTGTAAGCTTTTCTTTAATGTTTAATGTTTCTCACCTTTATAACTACATTTTAGGCTATTCATACGCTTTTATTTATGCGGTTTTATTTTTATTTGTTTCTTTATTTTTTGCACTTAAATATATAAAAGAAAACAAATTTTTATATCTTTCATATTTCTTTTTAGGCCTTTGTTTTGCCCTTAAAGCAGAGTTTGTTTTTCTTTTTATTCCTTATTTTTTAATGCTTTTATATAAAAAAGCCAATTTAAAACAAATTTTAATTTCAAACTTTTTATTTTTTCTTCCTTTGATTTTAAGCTTTTTAATTCTTTTTATTCAAGGGTTTAATTTTTCTGATTTTATTAATTATTTTTCTTTTATGAAAAGCTTTTTATCTTCAAAAATTCTTGCTAATTATAACTATATCGTGTTTAAACAAAATCCAATCAGCTGGATATCAGAAATGACAGATGGCATTGTTAAATTCATTTGGCTTTTTTTGCCTTTCTTTTTTGTTTTGTATTTTCCGATTAAAAAAAATAAAAAAGTTTTAGTAAAAATTTTATCTTTTCTTCTTTTTATTTTTCTTTTGGTTGCTGCAATTCATATAAAAGATTTTAATTTTGTTTCAATTTTCCCTTTTTTATCTTTAACAAGCCTTTATATTCTTTATTTTTCATATAAAAACAAAAATTTTCCGCTTTTATTTTTAACTTTGGTTCAAATTTTTCTTTTAATTAGAATTAATTTTATTTATTCATCAGGCTATGCTGCATTTTTAATGCCTGTTGGGCTTTTAGTTAATTTGTTATTTTTTGCGGAAATTATAAAATTTGAAAATTTTAAAAAAACTTTTTTATTGTTTATGCTTTTTTTATCTGCAATAAATTTCTTATATTTCACAACTGCGCAAAATCTTTTTGCAAATTTCCCAATTAAAACAAATAAGGGGCTTATATATTCAGATAACAAAAACCAAGCGGCTTCAATTAATGAATTTATGAATTTTTTAAAAAGCTTAAATAAAAATGAAACTGTTTTAATTTTACCGGATGGTGCTATTTTTAATTATTTTTCGGGGCTTAAAACAAACCTTAAATATTACCAATTATTGCCAAACCACATTGAAACATTGGGGGAAGATAATATTGTTTCAAATTTAAAAATTAATCCGCCAAATTACATTGTAAATACAAACCTTGATTATTCAATATATTCAACACCAAAGTTTTGCACTAATTTTGGGCAAAAAATTTGCAATTTTGAAAAAGAAAACTATTTATACCTAGGAAATATTCAAAAAGAAAACGATTTAATTTTTGAAATATACAAATTAAAAAAATAATTTTTTTGATAGTATAATATCAATAATAAATGGAGTTTGAAAAAGAGATTGATTTTATATAAGACAAAATATTTAACTTTGAAAGCATATAAAAGAGAAAACAAGCCCGATTGGGTTTATGTTTCACGAGATAA
>DVKW01000063.1 GCA_018715855.1 Candidatus Galligastranaerophilus intestinigallinarum | reverse complement strand
TTTTAAAAGAAAAGACTAAACTTATTTAAGCCGCGTTTCTTTCTTTTCCTGCCTATTTTCTTTCTTTGCGTGCGGCGTTTGAGCCAAAGAAAGAAAATAGGCAAAAAGCAATTAAATAATGAAAGGATAGTTTTAATTATGAAAAGATTTAAAAGAGGTTTTACATTAGCGGAAGTTTTAATAACTTTAGCTATTATTGGCGTAGTTGCTGCGATTTCAATTCCATCTGTAATAAGTAACTCTCAACAACAAGAATTTAAAACAGGATTAAGAAAAGCTGTAAGTGTTCTTAATTCAGCAATTACCATGAATATGGCAATAGATGGCGAAAGCCCTTATGATAACAAATCCCTTCCTCAATATTTAATGCGCCATATGAGTATTATGAAAACCTACTCCACAATGCCTTTTTATGCTTCTACGCATAAAAATAACGGAACAGTAATAACAACATATGATAATGGGGGATTTTATACAACAGATGGAATGAGATATGAATTTGACAGAAGTAATGTTGCTTCTGCAGGTGGTAATAGACTTCATGAATCAAATGTTGTAGCTTGCACATCTACAAATACGTTTTTTACCGGCGTTGAATTTTGCGAAGGGTGTGGCAGTTATGGATTAGGTAGCAATCCAAACAATACAACAAAGCCCCCTTGCCTTATTATGGTTGATGTGAATGGTGATAGAAAACCAACACCAATGAATGTAAATTGCACAAATACCCAATGCGAAAAGGAAAATAAATATATTGTTCCTTTGCCCAGCGAAAAAATGGTTCGTGATACATTTTCTATTTTAATAACAGAGGATAGAGCAGTCCCATATGGCGTAACCGCTCAAAAAGCAATGTATCAAGCACAGAAGTAATTATCCTTTCATTTGATAACTGGCTTAGCAATTTTACTAAGCCTTTATTTTTGTGTGATTTTTTTCTATAATGTTTAAATATTTAATAAGGAAAAATAAATGAAGGGCATTATCCTTGCGGCAGGTTCAGGAACAAGGCTGTATCCTGCAAGCTTACCTATATCAAAAATTTTACTTCCGGTTTATGACAAACCGATGATATATTACCCGATAACAACTTTAATGCTTGCAGGCATTAAAGATATTTTAATTATTACAAACCCGATTGACACGGAAAACTTTAAAAGGGTTTTAGGGGATGGTTCAAAATTGGGTGTTAAATTTTCTTATGAAATTCAAAAAGAGCCAAAAGGCATTGCAGAAAGCTTTATTATTGGCGAAAAATTTATAGGTGGCGATAATGTTGCTCTCATTTTGGGCGATAATATTTTCCATGGGTTCGGGTTTTCATCTATGTTGAAAATGGTTGGCATCAAAAATAAAGGTGCAACAATATTCGGCTACAGAGTGAAAGACCCTGAAAGGTTCGGCGTTGTTGAATTTGATGAAACGGGGCATGCTGTTTCAATTGAAGAAAAACCAAAAAACCCAAAATCTGATTTTGCCGTAACAGGGCTATATTTTTACGATAACAAAGTTGTTGAATATGCAAAAAGCCTTAAACCATCTGATAGGGGCGAATTAGAAATAACGGATATTAATAAAATTTATTTAAAAGAAAATAAATTAAAAGTGGAAATTTTAGGAAGGGGCTTTGCTTGGCTTGATACGGGAACAACGGAAAGCCTTCTTCAGGCAAGCAATTTTGTTTCCGCAATGGAAATAAATACAGGCATGAAAATTTCTTGTATTGAAGAAGTGGCATATAGAATGGGCTATATTTCAAAACAAAATTTATCCGATCTTGCAAAAAATTTCAAAAACGGTTACGGCGAATATCTTCAAAGAATAGTTATTAAAAATTAGTTATGGCAAAAATCTCAATCAGAGAAGCGTATAATTTTAACTTTTCGGTTAATGAGCAAGAAAAAAAAGAATTGCTTGTTTTAAAGTGGCTTGTTGCTTTCAGGGAATATCTTTTAAAAAATAAAATTGCAAATTATGGCGATATTATGCCAAATAAAAAAGATATTTCAAAATATTTAAAAGTAAGCACGGGCACAATTCAAAATGCCCTTAAATATGCGGAAGACAAAGGGCTTTTTACGTCTAAACAATGCATTGGCACTTTAATTAAAGATGAAAATGAAAAAGCACCGACTAAAATGTTTTCAAAAAAAGATAGGGCTGCAATTGAAATAAAGAAATATTTGTTTAACCAAAAATATGATGAAAACGAAATTATTCCATCGGTTGCAGAGCTTGCAGGAGAGCTTAAAACATCAACAAACACAATTCGTCTTGCCATAAACGAACTTGTAGAAACAGGTTTTTTAAGAAAAGAACAATATAAAAATAAAATTATTGTTGCAATAAACAGGCAATTAAAGCTTACGGAAAAAGAAAAAAGCCTTGGCGGTGAAATTAAAAACAAAAATTTGGTTAAAATTACAAAAGAAAATATGAAAAAATATATTCAAAAAAACTATAAAACAGGCGATAAAATTCCCCCGAACAGTTTTTTTGTTAAAATGTTCAATGTTTCTATAAGAACGGTAAATGCAGCCTCTAAAGAACTAAACAAGGAAAAATTTGTTTTATCAAGAAGGGGAAAATATGGCTCTATTTATATTAATGCAAACTTAAAAGAAACAAAATCCGAAAAATCTATGTTTATGTCTAAAGTAAAAGGGGAAAATGAAATAAAACCCAATTACGATTACAAATGGGAATATGCCTTAAATAACATTAAAAATTATATTTTAAAAAACCATGAGGCAGGCGATAAAATCCCATCTATGAAAGAATTTTCCCAAAAATTAAATTTATCCGTTTCAACGGTAAAAAAAGCGGTTCATCAATTAATTTCGCAGGGAATTTTATTTGCCCAAAAAGGCAAATACGGGGGTTTATTTATTGTTGAAATGCCCCAGAGGGAAGATTCCTACACTTGGCTTGCAATTAACCCTTCATATTTTAATGAAAATTAAAAAGCGGGCGAGGGGACTCGAACCCCCGGCGTCAACCTTGGGAAGGTTGCATTCTACCACTGAATTACACCCGCAAAGTATATAAATATTATAATATAAAAAAATCTAACTGATGATGTTTTATTTTAATCTAATGGAAGAGTTATTCTGAATGTAGTTTTTTTGCTGTCAGATTCAAGAAGTTCTAATTTTCCTCTTAATTCTTCAATATGTTTTTTGCAGGAATAAAGCCCTATTCCCCAGCCTTTTTGCTTTGTTGTAAAGCCTTTTTCAAAAAGAAGTTTTTTGTTTTCTTCTTTAATTTCTTCGCCATGGTTTGTAATATCAATGAAAACCGAATTTTTATCGGGCTTAATTTCAATTAAAAATTCATCGTTTTTGCTGCTTTCATTTGCATTTTTAATAATGTTAATTAAAACAGACAACAGTTTGTTTTCATCTGCAAAAATTGAAATGTCATATTTGTGGCTTGAAATTATTGAAATTTTATTGCCTTTTTCACATAAAATTTCACTCATAATTTCAGCTGCTTCTTCAACAATATCTTGCAAAATAATTTCTTTAATGTCTAATTCGCCATAGTTTCTAAGCTCATTTAATTGCGCCGTTATTATTGAAGCCGTTTTTTTCAAAACTTCCGTATTTTTGTTTTTGCCCAATTGTTTTTCAATTAATTTTGTATAAATATCCAAAACAGAAAGCTGATTTTTAATTTCATGGGTTATTTCTTTTATTCTGTTTTCAATGTTGTCCTCATCTGATAAATCAACAATAAAATCATCGTTTTGGCTAAAATTGCTTTCTTCAATGCTTGCATTTAATTTTTTCAAAACATTAAACAAGGCTTCGTTTAAAAGTTCGTTTTCACGGCGTTCGGGTTTGTGGAGGTAAAATTTTTCTCTGTAATCTGTGGTTAAGTTAGATTGAACTATTTCATAAACGTCGTTTACTGCTCTTGAATTAGCTAAGAAATAACAATTTGTATAATTTTTGTTTGAATTGTAGGAATAATCCCAAATAAGAACAAAATTGTATCTTGCGGATGTAAAAACAATGAATTCAAGCTCAACATAATCATCTTTAATTAAAACGCCCTTAGAGGTTGTATCCACAATTTCAACATTGTTGCAATATTCAAGCCTTTTAATTAAACCTTCAAGCCCTTCTTTATTTTTAAATCTTGTAAAAATAAGCGATACTGCATTTTGGCTTATAACGGGTTCTAAAAGTGCCCTTATAATTGTTGTCATTGAATTTCTTGAAAATAATTCTTCGGAATAATTTCCAAGGCTTAAAAATGATTTCAGTTGTTTCTTTTGTTTTTTATACATTGTTTTATACCGGAAAATAACCCATAATTTATGCTATTTTTGCTTTTTGTCTGTTTAAAAAGCCTTTGTTAATTGCGTATAAAACAGCTTGTGTTCTGTCGTTTACCTGCAATTTTTGGAAAATATTGTTTACGTGGGTTTTAACGGTGGTTTCTGATATAAACAATTTTTGTGCAACACCTTTATATGTAACACCTTGAGTTAAAAGAGATAAAACTTCTTCTTCTCTGTTTGTAAGGTCGTTTAATAAGTTGTTTTCATCTTCATAACCCATATTTTGCTGGTTCTTTTCAAAATTTTGGAAATATTCAAAGAACCTTGAGCATAAAACGTTTGGAAGGTAAATTTTACCTTGCGAAACTTCATCAAGCGCATGGATTAATTGGTGAGATGCCATTGTTTTTAAAATGTAGCCTTTAGCGCCAAGCTTCATTGCTCTAAAGATTAAATCGGGGTCATCATATGCTGTTAAAACAATAATTCTTGTTTCTAAATTTAATTCACCAATTTTTGAAATGGCTGTAATACCGTCAACATCCGGCATGTTCATATCCATTAAAACAATATCAGGTTGATATTTTTTAATTAAAGAAATTGCAACGTTTGCGTTTCCTGCGTTTGCAATTACTTCATATTCGTTTTCCAAATTAATTAATTCTCTAATGCCTGATGCATGGTCATAATTGTCATCAACCACGATAACTCTTGTTTTTCTTTGAAAATCAAGTCTTCTCATTTTTATATTTCCTCCAAAACCCTTATTTTCATCTTTATAATGTAATGCAATTAGCTGATTACAATTGAATAATAGCCCGTTTATATTAGCCAAACATCAATATAGGGGTTGAAAAATTTTAAAATTAGGGCAATAAATATATCTAAATCTATGGATTGAGAAAAAGCTAAAAGATAGATTACATAACCATTTTGGCCGTCAATACCAAGAAGCAGCCATAAACCGATTGAATTAATTTTTTTGTTGTATAATAAGTTTGTAATTATGGGGCATTAATTTTATGAATTTAAACGTAGGAGAGCATTATATAGTTAATCTTCTTGGCATGGATGTCCATATGGATACGTTAATTACGCTTTGGATTGCTATGGGAATTATTTTATTTTTTGCTCTTTTATCGGTTTCAAAAATAAACATTTTGCCAAATAAACTTCAAGCTGTTTTTGAAAACATTTTGGGTTCTTTTGTAAGGCTTACAAGCCCTATGGGAAAAGAACAAGGAAGCAGCGCCTTAATTTTAATGTGTTTATTTTTGCTTATAATTACATCAAATTTAATAGGGCAAATGCCATTTAAATTAATCCACCTTCCAGAAGGGGAACTTGCAGCGCCCACAAACGACTTAAACACAACATTAGCTTTGGCTTTATTTGTTGTTGCCTATTATATATATAAAGGAATTAAAGCAAAAGGAATTAAATATTTTGAACATTATTATAAGCCTGTTTGGTTTATGACACCATTTAATATTATGGAAGATTTTATAAGGCCTTTAACATTATCTGTCCGACTTTTTGCCAACATTTTAGCAGGCGAAATTTTGATTATGGTTTTAGGGGCTTTGGCAATTACGGTTTTAAACCCCCAAACAGCACAAGTCTTAATTCAAAAATTAACATTCGGGCTTAATTTGCCCCCTGTTCTTTCATATGATATAACGGCATTTTTTGGTTCATTTTTGCCTTTGCCCGTTATGTTTTTTGAATTGTTTGTAGCATTTATCCAAGCGCTTGTATTTACTTTGCTTGCAAATTCATACATAAAAGGCGCTGTAGCTAAAAGTCATTAAAAATAAGGAGAAATAAAATGGATTTAACAATTTTAACATCTTGCTTTAAATACCTTGCAATGGGTGTTGCAATTGGTTTGGGCGTTTTGGGGCCTGCTTTAGGCTTAGGAATGGCAACAAAAACAATTATTGAATCAATTGCAAGACAACCTGAAGCCGAAAAACAAGTTTCAACATATTTTTACATCGGTGCAGGTTTAATTGAAGCATGCGCAATTTATGCTTTATTGGTTGTAATTTTAATTGCGTTTGTTGTTAAATAAGGAATTTTAAAATGCTTCTTCAAATAGACGCCACATTTATTTTTGTTTTTGTAAGCTTTTTAGTATTTGTATTTTTAATGAATCTTATTTGCTATAAGCCATTAACCATGCTTATAAAAAAAAGAGAAGGGCTTTTATATAAAAATAAAGAAACGGTTGATGAAACAAACAACAAAAAAGCCCAAATTGTTGAAAATATGAAAAAAGAGCTGTCAAATGCCGAATTTGAAGGCTCTAACATATTGAAAGAAACTTCAAACAAAAACAAAAAAGAAAAAGAAGAAGCAATTTTAAATAAAAAAGAAGAAATTCTCGACAATATGAAAAATTTTGAAACAAACATCTCAAATTCTTCCGTTGAAGTGAAAAATATATTAAAAACAGAAGTGGAAGATTATGTAAAAATGATGGTTTCAAAAATTCTTGATATTGATAAAAATTCCATTTACGTTGATAAAAACAAAATAGAAGAAATTGTAAAATAATGAATTTGCAAGAAATATACCTGAAAATACTTGAATCAAATATTATAAATTTCGTTATAATGATATCGATTTTAACCCTGATTTTTAAAAAATTTAAGTTGGGAAGGATTATCGATAACTTTGCAAATGAAATTCAAAGCACCGTTACAACAAGTTTTGATGCTGTTCAAAACGCACTTGGGGAATATAAGGCAGCAAGAAAAGAACAAAGAGAAATTCCAGCCAAAAAAGAAGAAATTTTAAATAACGCCCGCTCAATGGCAGAAAAACTTGCAGAAAAAAATAAAGAAGAAATATTGAAAAAAGAAACAGAACTTGATAAATCATATGAAAAAACCCAAACAGCAATTTATCAAAGAGGGGTTCAAAAAACGGCAAATGATATTCAAGGTGCAGTTTTACTTCTTGCAACAGATACAATTCAAAATATAATGACAAATGAAATTAGAGCAAAATCAATTTTTATGGCACTTGATGAATTCGACAAATTGGAAGGGGTTATCAAATGAATGAATTAACCCTCAAAAATGTTAAACCGGCTAAAAGGTATGCGGAAGCTTTGTTTGAAGCTATGGAAGACAATAATTTTAAAGAAATATTGTCTGAATTTAACAATGCGGTTGAAATTATAAATGAAAATGAAGACTTTAAAAATTTTCTCTCTAATCCCGTAATTTCAAACGATGAAAAAAAACGCCTTGTAGATGAATGCTTTAGTTCTTTTTCAGAAATTTTAAAAAACTTCTTATTTGTTTTGATTGATGAAAACAGAACAAGCTGTATATCTGAAATTCAAGCTTTTTTGGTTGAAAAAATAAACAATAAAAACAATTTAATTAATGTGAATGTTACTTTGGCATATACCCCAAGCGAAGAAATTAAAAACCAAATTGTTCAAAGAATTCAAAATAAACTTCAAAAAGAAGTAAGTGCAAAATTTTTAATTAATCCGAATATAATAGGCGGAATGCTAATACAAATCGAAGATACTGTTATTGATTTAAGTATTAAGAAAAAAATAGAAAATTTTAAGAAAATATAGACGAGGTTAACTATGAACCAAACAATAGATGCAAGTGAAATTTCAGCAATAATAAAATCAAAAATAGAAAATTATAAAAATGAACTCGATGTGGTTGATGTCGGCAAAGTTATTGAAATCGGTGACGGCATATCAAGGGTTTACGGGCTTAAAAACGTTATGTCAAATGAACTTGTTTCTTTTGATGACGGCAAAAACACTCTTGGAATTGCCCTAAACTTGGAAGAAGATAACGTTGGTGTTGTAATTTTGGGCGATTACACAGAAATTAAAGAAGGCATGACGGTTAGAACCACGGGTAAAATTGCATCAATTCCTGTTGGTGATGAACTTATAGGAAGAATAATTGACCCAACCGGTGTTCCGATTGACGGCAAAGGGGAGCTTCACACAACAAAAACACGCCCTGTTGAAAGAATTGCCCCCGGTATTATTGCAAGAAAATCTGTTTGTGAACCGTTGCAAACGGGAATTACCGCAATAGATGCGCTTACACCTATTGGCAGAGGCCAAAGGGAATTAATCATAGGCGACAGACAAACGGGCAAAACCGCAATTGCAATTGATACCATAATTAACCAAAAAAATGAAAATGTTATCTGTATTTATGTTGCAATCGGGCAGAAAAAATCAACCGTTGCACAACTTGCAAAAACCTTAGAAGAAAAAGGCGCTATGGATTATTCAATAATAGTTTCAGCCGCAGCGGATGCTTCAGCGCCGTTACAATATATAGCACCTTATGCAGGCTGTGCTATTGCAGAAGAATTTTTAGAACAAGGCAGACACTGCCTTATAATATATGATGACCTGACAAAACACGCTCAAGCATATCGTTCCATGAGCTTACTTTTAAAACGCCCTTCAGGAAGAGAAGCATACCCGGGAGATGTCTTTTACCTTCATTCGAGGTTATTGGAAAGGGCTTGCAAATTGTCAGATGAACTTGGCGGCGGTTCAATAACGGCATTGCCTATCATTGAAACCCAAGCAGGCGATGTTTCAGCTTACATTCCAACAAACGTTATTTCAATTACGGACGGGCAAATATTCTTAGAAACAAACCTTTTTAACGCAGGTCAAAGGCCGGCAATAAATGCAGGTATTTCTGTTTCAAGGGTAGGGGGCGCAGCTCAAACTAAAGGCATTAAACAGGTTGCAGGGCAATTAAGGCTTGATTTAGCCCAATACAGGGAACTTGAAGCTTTTGCGCAATTTGCTTCAGACCTTGACCCCGCTACAAAAGCACAGCTTTTAAAAGGTGAAAAATTAACCCAAATTTTAATCCAACCTCAATATTCACCGCTTTCCGTTGCTTGTCAGGTTACAATTTTATATGCAGGCAACAACGGTTTCTTGGATGAAATTAAAAACGAAGATATTCAAGAATATAAAAAACAATGGTTTGAATATTTTTCAAATAATATGGCAGAGCTTGAGGCTAAGTTAAATAAGGGTGAAAAATTATCTGATGAAGATAAAGAAAATTTATCTTCAGCTCTTAAAAACTTCAACGAACACATTTTTAATAAAGGATAGTTTAAATGCCTTCTTTAAGAGAAACAAAAGACAGAATACAAAGCGTAAAAAATACTCAAAAAATTACTCGTGCAATGAAAATGGTGGCGGCCGCAAAGGTTAAAAAAGCGGAAAATGCCGTTAAACTTTCTCGCCCTTTTTCAATTGAGCTTTTAAAAACTTTTGTTGAAATATACTCTGCAATCGAAGATAAAAATTTTGAAGCAGTTAAATCGGCTAATCCTTTAGATAATTACCCCGTTTTGTTAAAAGCCCGCCCGATTAAAACTTTGGGGCTTGTTATAATTTCATCCAATAAAGGCTTAGCGGGTGCTTATACATCAAATCTTTTGAGGTTTGCGGAAGAAGAAATTAAAAAAGCAAACAAGGAAAACATTAATGTTGAAGTTTTTCTTGTCGGCCAAAAGGCAGAAGCGGGTTTAAAAACCCTTTTAGGGCAATATAAATTTGAAATAAAAGAAGTTTATACAGGCGTTTTGGATGATATAAACGCAAGCTCGGCTAAAATTGTGGCGTCAGATTTAGCGGAAGAATATGTAAATAAAAGAATTGATAAAATTGAACTTATTACAACAAGATATATC
>DVKW01000062.1 GCA_018715855.1 Candidatus Galligastranaerophilus intestinigallinarum | reverse complement strand
AAAGTTGAACCAAAAGCGGCAGAACCAACTCCAACTCCTGCAGCAGAAGAACCAAAGGTTGAACCAAAAGTTGAACCAAAAGCGGCAGAACCAACTCCAACTCCTGCAGCAGAAGAACCAAAAGTTGAACCGAAAGCGGCAGAACCAACTCCGACCCCTGCAGCAGAAGAACCAAAGGTTGAACCAAAAGCGGCAGAACCAACTCCAACCCCTGCAGCAGAAGAACCGAAGGTTGAACCGAAAGCGGCAGAACCAACTCCAACACCTGCAGCGGAAGAACCAAAAGTTGAAGCCGACCCATTAAAAGAAAATATAGCAAGCTTTGTAAGCGGCAAAAAAGCAGGTGTTGCGCCGCAAGATGCAGCCAGTGATAATTTAAAAGGCAATGCAGCAAAAGTTATAACAGATAAAAAACTTGGCACTCTTGCAAAATTAAAAGGGTTCTTTGGCTTTGAAAGTTAAAATGTTCCCTGTATAATTATTCTTGATGAATAATTACGGAATTTTAGCGCTTCAATTTGAGCCAAGAATAAATAATATAGAAAAAAACTTAGAAACTGTTAAATTTCAGCTTCAAAATTTCTATGAACAATTAGATTTAATAATTTTACCTGAATTTTTTTCAACCGGAATAAACCACCAAGGGTTTATAGATTATGCAGAAAACGAACAGAATCCAAATGTTTTGAATTTTTTATCAAACCTTGCAAAAGAAAAAAATTCAAATATCATTGGCGGCACAATAATAGAAAAAGACGGGGAAAATTTTTATAATACATCATATATTTTTGACAGAAACGGCGAAATAAAAGCCAAATACAGAAAAATTCACCTGTATTCATATTTTGGCGGAAAAGAAAACGAAGTTATAACAGAAGGAAACAACCCGCCTGTTACCGTTGAACTCGATTTTGCAAAAATCGGAGTGGGAATTTGTTTTGATTTAAGATTTCCAATGCATTTTAATAAATTAATGAAAATGGGCGCAGAAATTATAGCTTGCCCAAACGCATGGTGCTTACCTCAAAAATCAACCAATTATGATTTTGAACTTAAAAAAAGAGAGATGAAAGCATTTTCAATAACAAGAGCGGTTGAAAATTTATGCTATTTTGCAGGCGCTTCTTTTATTGGCAGTTTAGGTTCGGGGCTAAATTCTTGTGCAAATTCAATTATTGTTTCACCTGTTGGGGAAATTCTTGCAATTGGGGAAGATAAACCCGCAGCAATTTATTCAAAAATCGATATGGACTTTTTAAGAAATTTAAGAAAAGAATTCCCTATAAATAAAATTGATTAATTTTTAAACGATACATAACAGTTAAATTTAGTCTATATCTATATTTTAACCTGCTAAGTAAAATTATTAAGAAATGTAAAATATAAATTTTAAGGCTGGCAAATAGAATTTTTTAGTGGTTTTATAGATAAGGCAATTATTGTTGTTAGGTATATTCCCCGTCATTAAAAAACGGGCAGCGAGGTGTTATGAAAATTTTATTTAATCCGGATTTCGGCATCCGAAATGTTTTTAGCGTGCAAAATTCAACAGCCGCAAAACCAATTACAAACAGTATTATTGAACCGATTGAAGACAAAGTAACATTTACGGGTAACATTGAAAATCACAAAATTAATGTTGACCCAAAAACGGCCGAATTTGTTGCAAACAGCCTATCTACTTCAACATCAGGCCACAGAGCCAAATACGGTTCAGACAAATTCAACCCCGAAATTGTTGAGCTTTTAACTTTGGGTGTTGCAAAATATGCAAACGAAAAAGCAGAAGAAAAAAATGAACCTCCTTTTGTTATTATTGGGGGCGACACAAGAAAAGCCACAAGGGAATCACTTCCTTTAATTAATGATACTTTAGTAAAACAGGGAATATCCGTTATGTACATTAAAGACCCTGTTCCAACCCCATTGTTGGCACAAATGACAAAAACATTGGGCAACCCTGTTTCAATTCTTTTAACCGCAAGCCATAACCCTTGGGCAGACGGTGGCTTTAATTTAGTAACAAACGATGGCGCAATTGCCCCGCCAAGCGTAACAAAGCAAATAGCGGAAAATGCCGTTAACTATGCAAAACAAGGATATTACACAACGGATAAAACAAAACAAGGCTCATCTGCCATTGTTTATCCGTATAATTTATATAAAGAAAAAATTGATTCAAAAAAAATGGTAGATTGGGAAAACATCAGATACGCAAATATTTCCATTTTTTATGACAGCATGCAAGGAACGGGAGATTATGTTTTCCCTGAATTATTAAGAGATAACGGCATAAAATATACAGTCATTGATTCAGATAAAAAAGAAGGCCCAAACCCGACAGATAAAAATTTATCCGAACTTAAAAGGTGGGTAAGAGATGACAGAAAACGTTTAAAAATAGGGCTTGCAAACGATGGCGATGCAGACAGGTTTGGTGTTGTAGATGAAAACGGCAATTTTGTTTCTCCAAATGATGTTATTTTGCTTGTTGCGCACCATTTGGCAAACAATAAAGGAATAAAAGGAGATATAATAAGAAGCCAGGCAACATCATCCGAAATAGATTTATTTGCTCAAAAAAACGGTTTAAATGTAATTCAAACGCCTGTCGGCTTTAAATATATAGGCGAAGATATCCTTAAAGAAAGAGAAGAAGGGAAAGATATTCTTGTTGCAGGCGAAGAATCGGGCGGTTTAACCATAAACGGCCACATCCCTGAAAAAGACGGCATTATTGCCCTTTTGATGATTTTAGATATGATGGCTAAAGAAAACAAACCGCTTTCTCAAATATTAAAAGAAGTTAAAAAAGCCTCAGGTGTTGAATTTAGGGCATATAACTTCAGCAAAACACTTGAAGACGAACAAGCAAAAGCAACAATTATGAAAAAAATGAACGGAATATATCAAGATGCCCTAAGGGGTGATACAAAATTCGGTGATTTTGAAATTGATGTTGAAAAAACAAAAGCCAATATGGAAGAAATGGAAAAATACAAACAAGGCGGAGATGGCGTTAAACTCTATATGACAGACGGTTCATCGGTTTTAGTGAGAAAATCGGGAACAGAACCAAAAGTAAAAGCTTATATTGAAACCTTCAATGAAGATGAAAATATTGCAGATGAAAATGTTGAAAAATTAAAAACGGAACTTGAAAGAATTTTTGACACAACAGGCAATGTAAGTTTTAGGGGGCTTCAACCGGCAAACGATGTTTCAATTAAAACACCTGATATAAATTTTTCTGAATATGAAGCAAACGCAAGCGAAGCTGTTTCAGATATAACTTCAAGAATTGGAAAAGAAGGGCAATTTTTGAATTGGATAAATAAACTTCCAAATAATCAGCTTCAAAATTTAGATAATATTTACGAAATGGCGCAACAAGCAAAAGAAGGCGGTTTTGAAGATTTGGCAATTATTGGCATTGGCGGTTCAAGACACACAACTGAAGCTATGGTAAAAATGCTTGGCAAAGACAAAAATGTGCATTTTTATTCTTCAATAGACCCTGAAAGCTTTGAAAGGTTTAAAGACGGCCTTGATTTAGACAAAACAAAATTTCTTGTTGTTTCAAAATCGGGCGGAACGCTTGAAACCACAACCGCCTACAACGCTTTTAGAAATGTTGTTCAAGAACATTTGGGAAAAGAAGATGTTTCAGACAGATTTATAGCTATGACAGATGCATCGGCAGAAAAAAGCAAACTAAGAAGAGAAGTTGAAAACGGCGAAATTCAACTTTCAGGCCTTGTTCATGACGATGTAGGCGGAAGATTTTCTATTTTCGATGATGCAACATTATTCACATTGGCATATATTGGCGTTGCTAAAGAAGATGTAGAAAAAATGTTAATTGCATCAATTAACGCACAAAAAGAATTTCTAAACCCCGATATTTACCAAAATGAAGCACTTCAATTAGCCGCATTTAATGTTGATTCAAAACTAAAAGGCAAAAATAAACATTTTAACGAATATTTTTCAGATGCCTTTAATGGTGCAACACTTTGGGATAAACAATTAAATAATGAATCTTTGAAAGCACAAATTTCAACAGATACAAACGTAGGCCCCGGGTATCTGCACTACAATGCAGAAGCAGATTTGGATGAAAATAATAATGATTCATTCTATACATTTATCTACCCAAAAACAGATGACAGAGTTACAAATGCAGTGCTTAAAGGTGTTACAACGGCATACAAAGCGCAACACCCCGTGTCTGAAATTGTTTTAGATAATCTTAGCCCTGAAGCCATTGCAAGGTTTATTGAATTAAAGCATTTTGAAACCTTATATACAGGCAATATGCTAAGAAGAACAGAAGGCGGAGAAACTCCGAATGATGAAGCGCTGCCTGAAGTTTTACAACCAAATGTTGAAAAATACAAAAAAGAAGTTAAGGCAAATCTTTAAATAAATTCCAACCAATAAATTGGCGGCCAAATTAAAAAGCCGCCATTTTTTTAATTAAATATAATTAAATACTAATTAAAAAGCATTAAAAAACCCGAAAATATTAATTTTCGGGTTTTTAATAATTTGTCTATGCAGACTATCCGAGGATTTTGTCTACAACGCCGGCACCAACTGTTCTGCCGCCTTCTCTGATAGCAAATCTCATACCTTCTTCGATAGCTACAGGAGCAATAAGTTCAACTTCCATAACTACGTTATCACCAGGCATAACCATTTCGCCGTCAAATTTAATTGAACCGGTTACGTCAGTTGTTCTGATATAGAATTGAGGTCTGTATCCGGGGAAGAAAGGAGTATGACGTCCGCCTTCATCCTTTGTTAAAACGTAAACGTTAGCAGTGAATTTTGTGTGAGGATGAATTGTACCGGGTTTTGCAAGAACTTGACCACGTTGGATATCTTTTTTGTCGATACCTCTTAAAAGTGCGCCGATGTTATCACCTGCTTGACCTTGGTCAAGAAGTTTTCTGAACATTTCAACACCTGTAACTGTTGTTTTCTTTGTTTCGCCAAAACCAACGATTTCAACTTCATCACCAACTTTAACAACGCCACGTTCAACTCTACCTGTAGCAACTGTGCCACGGCCTGTGATTGAGAAAACGTCTTCAACAGGCATCAAGAATGGTTTGTCTAAATCACGTTCAGGAGTTGGAATGTAGCTGTCGATAGCATCCATTAATTCCCAAATTTTATCAACCCATTTATCTTGGCCTCTTTGGATTGTCGGGTTAGCTTGAACAGCTTCTAAAGCTTTAAGAGCTGAACCTCTGATGAAAGGAATATTGTCGCCGTCGAATTCATAAGAAGAAAGCATTTCTCTAACTTCCATTTCAACGAGGTCTAATAATTCTTCGTCATCAACCATATCGCATTTATTCATGAATACAACAAGTCTGGGAACACCAACTTGACGGGCAAGAAGAATGTGTTCTCTTGTCTGAGGCATAGCACCGTCTGTTGCAGCAACAACAAGAATAGCACCGTCCATTTGAGCTGCACCGGTAATCATGTTTTTAACATAGTCTGCGTGGCCCGGGCAGTCAACGTGTGCATAGTGTCTTGCAGCTGTTTCATATTCAACGTGTGCTGTTGAAATCGTAATACCACGAGCTTTTTCTTCAGGAGCTGCGTCGATTTCATCAAACTTTTTAGCTTCAGCTTGGCCAGCTGCAGCCATTGTACCTGTAATAGCAGCTGTTAACGTTGTTTTACCGTGGTCAACGTGACCAATGGTACCGATGTTAACATGCGGCTTGGTTCTTTCAAATTTTTCTCTTGCCATAAGTTTTTTTCTCCTTTGTTTTATTTTTGGTTTGATTGTTTTTGAAAAATAAAAAATGGGTAGAGGTGGATTCGAACCACCGTAGACTCACGTCAACAGATTTACAGTCTGCCCCCTTTAGCCACTCGGGCATCTACCCTTATATAATTAATGATTTGTTAAATTTGCCCATGACGAGACTCGAACTCGTGACCTCTCCCTTACCAAGGGAGTGCGCTACCACTGCGCCACATGGGCATACCTTTTTTGTTTCGCCCTGCCGCGCTCTCCCCTTTAGGGAGTGCCACCCTCTCACAAAACGTGACATTTAGTCACCTTTTGTTCGGCAGAGTCACTGCGCCACATGGGCGTGTTTTTATGATTTTCACGCTTTCACACCCTCGCCGGGCATGGCTTTATAACACTCATATCAATGTACCGTAATTCAAGAAACAAAAGCCGATGATGGGACTCGAACCCGCAACCTACGGTTTACAAAACCGTTGCTCTGCCATTGAGCTACATCGGCATTTTATTCTGTTACATGATATCTTATGAAAGACAAGGTAAACTGTCAAGAGTTTAGAGAATTTTTCCCTTCTAAATATACAACATATTACATATTTTACATTACTTTTGTCTATAGTATAATAACTTTGGAATAAATATATATTAATTCAAAAGTTGGAATATTCTTTTATAAATGCGCGTAATACAAACAGTTAACGATACTATCAGATTATTGTTCAACCCGAAAACGGAAGTTTTCAGCTTGAGCGATTTTTTGCTTGTTAGAGATGCTGATGAAAACTTTTTAGCTCAAGTGGTTGAAGTTTATGATGATAAATTTGACCAAGAAGCAAATGTTGCCAAAATTAAATTAATTTATCGTATTGTTAACGGCAATGAAATTAAACCCTATGACAATTACACCCCGTCAAGAGAATGCGAAGTTGCAAAAATTAAGCAATCAGAAATTGAAAAGTGCATTAATTTAGACAAAAAAACAATTGTAATAGGCAAAAGTTACAAAACAAAAGAAGAAATGAAATTGAATACAAATTTCTTCGACAATAATTGTGTTATTTTTGCAGATAAATTTGAGCAAACAAACCAAATTTTTGAAACACTTTCGCCAAGGCTTGCAAAATATAAAAATGTTTTAATTCTGGATTTTTCTGGCGCAGTTAAAATTGAAGGCGCAAACGAATTTGCGGCAATGAAAAATTTCAAATTGCCTTTGGCGTATGATACCATCGATTATATTCAACAAAAAAGCTTAATGAGAGCAAAGCTTGAAACCCAAGTGGTTTTAGGGGATGTTTTTGAAGAAGTTAAAAAGTTTTTAGTTAATGATGAAGAATATTATATTCCCTATCAAAGGTTTATAAAAGTTGTTCAAAACCAGGCAAAATTAACGCCTTCGGTTGAATTGCAAGTTTTAATAAGCTGGCTTAAAAAATACGACAGGTTAAACATTTTTGCTAAAACAAAAAGAGAATACGAGGGCTTGTTTAAATCTGTTGAAAAAAATAAAATTACCGTTTTGGATTTATCAAACCTTAAAATTGAATGGCAAAAAGAATTTGTTGAATACATTTCAAATAAACTTGAAAAAGATATCTTCCTTCTTGCAAGGTTAAATGATAACAACATTAATAATGACATTTTAAACGGTTTATATTTCAAAAAGAAAAATATATCTTTTATTCCGAGTTTTTCATACGGCTATAAAAAAGCATCTTATATAATGGAATTTGCACAAAATTACATCTTATTGCCTGCAATGAACCCGAAAAGAGATTTTACCCATGCAAATTTCCAAATTCAATCTTTAAATAAAGATGCTTTTATGATTTTCGGCGAAGACACCAAAGATTTTATCTTCACACTTCAGCTTGAAACACCATTTAAGCCGAAAAACAAAGACGAGGACAAAGACAAGCTCTTTATCTCTCTTAATTTGCAATTGGAAGATATGACGCCTTTTGAACTAAGGCCGAATAACTTTGAAGTTAAGCAAAAAGAACCGAGGCAAAAAAGGCTTCATGAAGAAATCAGCCTTTCTGATATTTTAGAACCTAAAAAAGAAATTGATTTTAATGAAGAAACAACCCCGATTGAAGAAAATTCTTCAAACAATGAATATATTCCTTTAACTGAAGCTAAAGAAATTAACGAAAATATTCAAGAAAACCTTCAAAAAGAACAAAATAAAGAAGAAACAATTGAACCTGAAAATTTAATTTCTCAAGATGAACTTGATTATTTTGTTGAAGAAAATGAACCAAAAGAAGAAAATATAAATTTAAAAGAACCCTTAGATAAAGAAATTGAACAAGAAAAAATTGAAGAAAACAAAGAAGAATTAAAGCAAGAAGCTGAAAATAAAACAGAAGAAAAAGAAGAATCTTCTAAAGAAGAAGAAAAGCTTGAAGATAAAAAAGAAGATAAAAAGGCTGAAGCTGAAATTTTACCTGAAATTGAAGAAAAAAATGAACCTGAAACAAAACCTGAAATTAAAGAAACAATTGAAATAAAAGAAGAAACAAAAAAACCTGAAACAAAACCCGAGGTTGAAGAAACAATTGAAATAAAAGAAGAAACAAAAGAGCCTGAAACCAAGGAAAAAGAAGAAACAAAACCCGCAAAAGAAACAAAAAAAGCGCTCAAAATGCCAAAAATTAAACAAGCAGACATTTTAGGCGAAGAAAAAATTAAAGAATTATCTGAAATTAAAGAAGCAAAAGCAGAATTAAAAGAATTTGCGAAAATTCAAGAAAATGTTTATTCAAATGAAGATGAAAACATCATTGATGACAACATTTTAGATGCAATTGATGAAGTTAATTCCATAAATAATGAAGAAAGTGAAGAAGCTCATTCATTTAAAGAAACTTTGGAAAAAGAAGAAAACAAAAAAGAAGATTTAGAATTTGAAAAAACAAAAGATGAAGTTTCAACGATTATAAATGAAGTTGTAGATTCAAATATTCAAGACAAAATCAAGGATGATAAAACAAACAAAATTCTTGATAAAATGAACGCCGATAAAGAAAAAGAAATTGAAGAAAATAAAGATGATATTGATGAAGAATTTGAAAAAATAATTAACGATGAAACAGACGAAGTAAATTCTTCTCAAAAATTAAAAATAGATGATAAAGTTTCTATTGATTTAGAAAAAATTAAAAAAGAAATTAAAACACCTGAACATAAGCTTCCTGTTTTTGATGACATCAAAAAAGAAGATGAGGCGCAATCTGTTTTAGGCTTCAAGGAAGGCGACAAAGTAACCCATGAAAAATACGGCGAAGGTGAAATTTTAAAAGTTATTAATTATGGCCAAAGGTGCCTTCTTCAAATTGAATTCCCTGAAGTTGGCAAGCGCTTGCTTGACCCGAAAATTGCAAAATTAAAAATAGCGGAAGAAATTTAAGCCTTAAATTTCAAGCTTTGGAATTGAATTAATTAATGTTTTTGTATAATCTGTTTTTGGGTTGTTAAAAACATCTTCAATTTTGCCCATCTCTTCAATTTTGCCTTTATTCATAATAACAACGTTTTCACATAAATATTTAACAACGTTTAAATCGTGGGAAATAAAAAGATATGTTAAATTATATTTTTCTTTTAAATCTATTAAAAGGTTAATTATTTGCGCTTGAATACTAACATCCAAGGCAGAAACAGGTTCATCCGCCACAATAAAATCAGGCCTTAAAATTAAAGCTCTTGCAATTGCAATTCTTTGCCTTTGCCCGCCTGAAAATTCATGGGGGAACCTTTTTAAGTCATCTTCATTAAGGCCGACAGAAAAAATTGTTTCATATAAAATATCATCTCTATTTTTTTTAATTTTAAAAATATCCAATGGTTCAACTAAAATATCTTTAATTTTCATTTTGGGGTTTAAGCTTGAATAGGGGTTTTGAAAAATCATCTGCGCAGATTTTCTGAAATTTTTTGTTTCTGTTTTATTAAATTTTGAAATGTCTTGCCCTTTAAATAAAATTTCACCTTTTGTTGTATCGGTTAATTTTAAAAGCATATTTCCCAATGTTGTTTTTCCGCAGCCGGATTCACCCACCAAGCCCTTAATTTCACCTTTTTTAATATTAAATGAAACGTTATTAACAGCATTTGTTTCTATAATTTTTTTTGAAAATGCATTTTGTTTTGAAAAATAGGTTTTATATACATTTTTAATTTCAACAAGGTTTTCCATAAATTAAAATTTACACTATCTTTTCTTATTTTTCAATTGCCTTTATATATAAAAAAACCTTGCAAGAATGTTTGTATCATTGTATATTAGATTAAGGAGAACTTTTAAAATGAACCAAATTACAAAAATTGCATGGGAATTAAACGAAAAAACAGAAAACAGATATCAATTGGTTTATGAACTTATTGATATTGCAAAAAGGCTTGTTGATGAATCTCAAATCAAAAAAAATAAAGATGATTTCGGATATGATTTTGAAGCAACATACGACACAAGCATTAAAAAAGAAAAGCCTGTTCAGCACGCCATTATGGTAAAAGCTTCAGAATCAGATGACAGCGGCCTTGTTGGTTAATTAGGTTTATAAGGTATTAAATGCACATAGAAAATGCCGTAAAATACATCAGGGAAAAAACAAACGGTTTTGTTCCCGATATTTTGTTGGTTTTAGGCTCTGGCCTTGGCGGTTTTACCAATGGTCTTGATGGTGTTTCAATTCCATATTCCGAAATTGAAGGTTTTGTGCCATCAACCGTAACAGGGCACAAAGGGGCTCTTTTTTTCTATACAAAAAACAACAAAAATGTTGCCGTTATGCAGGGAAGGTTCCATTTTTACGAAGGCAATTCAATGGAAACAATCACATACCCTATAAAACTTTTAAATAAGCTGGGCGCAAAAGTTGTTATTTTAACAAATGCAGCAGGGGCTCTGGATACAACCTTAACCCCCGGAGATTTAATGTTAATTTCAGACCACATTAATTTAATGGGCACAAACCCCCTTATAGGAAAAAACGATGACTCCATGGGAGAAAGATTTCCCGATATGAGCAAGGTTTATTGCCCAAATTTAAGGCGAAAGGCTTTTATTGCGGCAAATGAACTTGATATTGACCTTAAAGAAGGCGTTTATGCAGCAACAACAGGCCCTTCTTATGAAACACCAAGCGAAGTTAAAATGTTAAAAATTATGGGCGCAGATGTTGTCGGAATGTCAACAGTGCCTGAAGCAATTGTTGCAAATTGGCTTAAAATGAAAGTTTTAGGAATAAGCCTTGTTTCAAACTACGCTTCAGGCGTAACAGATTCTAAGCTTAGCCACAATGAGGTTTTAGAAACAGGAAAAGAAACCTCGGATAAATTTAAAAAACTTGTTAATAAAATAATAGATAAAATATAAATGCCGCTCTTAATAAAGCGGCATTTTTTCTAAGAAAGATAATTTTTCATCTCTTCTATATTTTTGCATTTCCTTAACTTTCGAATTGCTTCCCCTTCAATTTGCCTTATTCTTTCTTTTGAAAAGCCTAAAGTTTTCCCTAATTCTTCAAGCGTTCTTTGGCTTCTTCCAAACAAACCAAACCTGTTTAAAATTATAAATCTTTCTCTTTTTGTAAGGTTATTTAAAAGAAAATTAATGTCTTCTTTCAAAAAATCATCTTCCGCTTTTATATCGGGGGCTTTTCCTTCTTCATCTTTAATGTAATCTTCAATGCAAAGATCTTGCGCAACAGGTGTGTGAAGGCTTATCGGTTCTTTTATCATTGAAGCTTTTATTTGCTTAATTTTTTTCTCATCGCATTTTAAATATTCCGCAAGTTCAAAATCTTCGGGCTCTCTACCTAAATTAACGCTTAATTTTAAAATTGCTTTTTTCAAATTTCTGATTTTATCGCTCATATGAACAGGAATTCTGATTGACCTTGAATGGTTTGCAATTGCCCTTATTATTGTTTGCTTTATCCACCAAGTGGCATAAGTGGAAAATTTAAACCCTTTTGTATAATCAAACCTTTCTGCCGCTTTAATTAACCCTAAAGACCCTTCCTGAACAAGATCCATAAATAAAATTCCTTGGCCCGTATATCTTTTTGCAATTGAAACAACAAGCCTTAAATTTGCCTGAATTAATTTCTTTTTTGCAATAATTGCTTCTTTTTCACATCCTTCTTTTATAATCTTCCCTGTTAAAACTTCGTTTTTCTTGTTCATAAGTTTAATTTTGCCGATTTCTTTAAGGTAGGTTTGCAAAATTTCATCTTTGTTCATTATGTTGTTAAAAGTTTTAATTTCTTCGTCTTCTTCAATTTCATTTAAAAAATCGAAGTTGAATTCTTTTTCTAAATTGTTATCCATAAAACTCATTAATTCCTTTTCCGTTTCTCATCTCATAAAACAAATAAAAATTGCTTATCTAAAATGTAAGACGGAAAAGAAACAAAAAAGTTTCATTTTTTAATTAAAGCGAATTGTAATAATCCGATAAAAGCTTGCAATCTTCTTCAATATTGGGGCTTTCACAAACAACGGCGCCTTTAATATCAAACTTTTTAAAAGCTTTCAATAAATCTTTATAGTTAAATTCAGATTCTAAAAGGTTTAAATGCTGTTTTTCGCCTTTTTTTGTATATTCAATGCCTGCAATATGGGCATGAAAATTATCAAGTGCGATTTGCCCTAATTCATTCCCGATTTTTTCAAAAACTTTTGAAAAATCATCGTAAGAATTAAATTCGCCGATTTCTCTGGCGTAAAGGTGTGAAAAATCAACACAAGGAAGAACCATTTCAAATTCTTTAGATAGCCTTATAATTTCATCAACATCGCCCCATTGGCTTTTTTTGCCCGTTGTTTCAGGGCGAACCCAAATTTTAACATTTTCTTTTTCTAAGGCTTCAAAAATTTTTTTATTCCCTTCAACCACTTTTTTATAAACTTCTTCTTTGTCTTTTTCCATATAATAAGCGGCATGGTATGTTATGGAAAAAGCATTTAAGGAGTTTGCAACAAGGGCAGTTTCAACTATTCTTTGAATTGAAGCTTCGATTTTTTCTTCTTCTTTTGAATTCAAATTAACATAAAAAGGCGCATGGGCTGTTACTACAAGGTTTTTATTTCTTTCTAAAACACTTTTTCTTGAAATATCAGAAATTCTAACACC
>DVKW01000061.1 GCA_018715855.1 Candidatus Galligastranaerophilus intestinigallinarum | reverse complement strand
TGAGTAAAAAATGGAATTATTTTCATTTGCGGGCATGCTTTTTTTAATTATCGTATTCGGTGCGCTTGTTTTTGCCGCAAGCCGATACCAAAGATGCCCATCAAACAAAGTTATTGTTGTTTATGGTAAAGTGGCAGGCTCTGCAACTGCAAGGTGTGTTCATGGGGGCGGTGTTTTTGTTTGGCCGTTAATCCAAGATTACAGCGTTTTGTCATTAGAACCCATGACAACAGATATTGATCTTCGTGGCGCATTATCCAAAGGAAACATAAGGGTAGCGGTTCCTGCAACATTTACTTTTGCAGTTTCAACAAACCCTAAATTATTGCAAAATGCCGCAGAAAGGCTTCTTATGAGCGATAAGAAAACAATTATTTCTATGGCATCAGATATCATTTTAGGCCAATTAAGGCTTGTTATTGCAACTTTGTCTATTGAAGAAATTAACCAAGACAGAGAAAAATTTATGGAACAAATTAACATAAATGTTGATGCTGAGTTAAATAAATTGGGCTTATCCGTTATTAACGTAAACATTCGAGATATAACCGATGAATCAGGCTATATCGATGCAATCGGTAAAAAAGCAGCAGCTGAAGCTATAAATAAAGCAAAAGTTGAAGTTGCTCAACAAGAAAAATTAGGTTCAATTGGTGAAGCTGACCAAAACAGAGAAAAAGAAGTTCAAGTTGCAAACCAAAAAGCGCAAACTCAAATCGGGCAAGCAAATGCAGAAAAAGAACAAAGAATTCAAACTGCACAACTTGAAGCTCAAGCCGTTGAAGGTGAAAACATTTCAAAAGCAAATATAGCAGAATATAACGCAACCTTAGCAGTTAAACAGGCAGAAGCCCTGAAACTTGGTGAAGTTGCAAAAGCAAATGCAGAACGTGACATTTTAATTGCTCAAAAAGAACAAGAAGAAGCAAGACTTAAAAAAGAAGAACTTGCTGAACAAGAAGTTGAAAAATTAAAAATTCAAGTTGAAGCAGACGCAGAAGCTGAAAGATTAAGAAGAATTGCAAACGGTGAAGCGGACGCTATTAAAGCAAAATATTTTGCAGAAGCAGAAGGTGTTAAAGCCGTTTTAGAAGCAAAAGCAGCAGGTTATGACAGGTTGGTTGCAATATCAAACAATAAGCCTGAAATTGCTACAAGCTTTTTGATGATTGAAAAAATTGAAGATATTGTTGCTAAACAAGTTGAAGCAATTAAAAATATTAAATTCGATAAAATTACCGTTTGGGATGGCGGCGCAGGTTCTAACGGCGGCTCTACAACTGCTAATTTTATGAAGGAATTAATTAAAGCGCTTCCTGCAATGCATGATTTGGCAAGCCAAGCAGGCATTGAACTTCCAAGAATTTTAGGTAAAGTTGATAATTGCATTGAAGATAATAAAGAAAAAAAGTTTGAAGAAAAAACTGTAACCATACCAAAAGGCATTGTTGCAGAAACGGAAAAAGGTGTAGAATCAGTTATTTGCCCCCACTGTGGCGCAAAATATAAAGCAAAAATTGATGAAAACGGAAATGTAAATATTGCAGGCTTTAATGACATTGATGCAGAACTAGATGGCCAGCAAATTTATTGCATTAAATGCGGCACAAAATTCACCGTTCCAAATAACAATAATTAATATTAAATGTTTAAAAAATCACGCTCTTAAATTATTTTAGGAGCGTGATTTTAATTGTATAATCATTCTATGACATCCAATTTTGAATTTTTAAAAAATAAAGATAAAAAACTTTTTAATATAATAGATGATGCCGAAAAGCTATATAGGGACGGCTATTTTGAGCAAACAATCGCACAAACAAGAAAATTTGCGGAAATTATGGCAAAAAACGTTCTTGGAATAAGAAGAACAACAGAAGAAACCTTTGATGAGGTTTTAGGCACCTTAAAAGATATTATGGGTGAAAACCCGATTGAAAAAGAATTTTTGGATGATATGTATTTTTTAAAAAAACAGGGCAATTTAGCAGTTCACGACAGTGCCACCCCCTTAAACGGCAACATTGCCCTTGAATGCCTTCAAAGGGCGTTTGAAGCTTCTTTGAATTATGCAGTTAAAAACGGCGCAAACAAAAAAATTTTAAACAATCACTACAGTATAGACCTTTTAATGACAGGAAAAACCTATAAATTCAGCGAAAAATACCAAAAAATAAGAGAAGAAGAAAATGAAGACCTAAAAAAAGAAGTTAAAAATATAGCTGAATTTGCCAAAAATACTGATGAAAATAAGGTTTTAAAGGCAGATTTTAAAAAGAAAAAAGTTATTAAAGATAAAAAACCAAAAGCAAAAGCAAAAAAAGAACAAAGCCCTAAAAAAACAAAAAAAGAAAAGCTTGAAAAACAAACGGTTCAAAATGGCGATTTTCTTTTCTACGGCGTAATTTTCAGCGTTATTTTTGTTTTATTGGTTAATATAATTTTGTTTGTTTTGCCGTTTTAAAAAGGATAAAAATATGGAAGAAAAATTTCAATATAAATTTTATTTAGATGAAGCAATTGACGATTTTTATAATGGAAAATTTGATGATGCAATTTTAAAATTAGATAAATCAATTGAAATTAAAAATGATTTTGAAATTTCATATTTTTACCGTGCGGCTTGCTATCAAGCACTTGAAAAATGGGATATGGCAATGCTTGATTATACAAAAGCAATTCAACTAAACCCTAAAATGACGGATGCTTATTATAATAGAGCAAGAATTATTTTATCAAGAAAAGATATTCAAAACCCTAAAATTGAAAATGCAGTTTCAGACCTTGAAATGGCGCTTTCTTTGGATGAAAAATTTATTGATGCTCTATTTGCGATGGCTGCAGCTAAAAAGAAATTAGGAAAATATAGCGAAGCTGTTTCATATCTTGATAAACTTATTGAACTTGAACCTGATGCAGTTAATGCAAAAGCATTGAAAAAGCTTATTTTAACAAAATATATGAATTAAATTTTCACTTTTTCATAAGTTAAAAGGTAGTTCCAATAAGCGGTGTAAACCTTTTTAATGTAGTTTTTTGTTTCAAAATAAGGGATACTTTCAGCTAAAATATCCATTGAATTTTGTTTGTGCTCATCAAGCCACCTTTTAACGGCGTTTGGGCCGGAATTATAAGATAAAACACACAACGGTTCATTTTCTAAAAATTCATTCATTAAATATTTAAAATAAGAAGTTCCCAAAGCAATGTTTAATTCTTCATCTTGAAGCTGTTCAATTGTATAAGTTTTTCCTGAAATCATTTCAGCTGTTGTCGGCATAATTTGCATTAAGCCCGTTGCACCAACATTGCTTCTTATATTTGGGTCAAAATGGCTTTCTTCTTTTATTAAAGCTAAAATAAGATAAGGGTTCAAATTTTTCTTTTTTGTTTCTTTATTTATTTCTTCATTATAATAAATGGGGTATGCCAACTTATAAGCAATATTTCCTTGTTTTGGCGATGTTTCCAAGCCGTTAATATAATCTCTTGCAAGAACGCTTGAAAGGGCCCTATTTCCTTTTTTATATTCAACCCAAGATAAAATTAAAGGGTCTTGAATTCTGAAATCTTCAAAGCTTTTAAAATCACCTGTTTTTGCAAAATGTTCAAAAAATTGCCTTTCTTTTTTATCTTCTTTATAAGGGTATGGAATAAAAACATTTTTTGAAATTTTTAAATTTCTTTTGTTTGAAAAGTTTTTATCGATTAATGTTGAATAAGCTTTATATGCATAATAGCTTCTTGGGTATTCGGCTATCAGTTTGTTTATTGTTTCTTTATAAGAATTATCCAAATTTTTCTTTTTTAAAGTTGCAACGTAATAATAAACAGCGGGGCTTTCATTTTTGTTTTTATAAAGCGCCATATGCTTTTTGCCATATTTTAGGGCAAGAATTTTTTTATTATTTTTAAAACTTTCCATAAAAAGTTCATATAAAACAGTTGAAGCAAATTTTGATGAAGGATATTTTTCATAAAATTGAAATTTTCTTCTTATGGCTTCTTCTTCGCTAACATAATTTGCACTTAAATATAAAGAAAGCCCTTTAATTCTTTCATCATTGGTTGTTTTGTATATCTCATTTAAACCGTTTAACGGTGATGGAATATATTTAAGGTAAATTTTGATTGTTTTAAGAAGTGTTTCTTCATCAAAATTTGAATTTTCAAAGCTAAAGCCTTTGTTTGCAACTTTTAAAACGTTTTTGCCCGAATTTAATTTGTCTAGTGAATTTATTAAACTAACCCAAGACAAATTAATGGGAACATTTTTTAAAAGGTTGATAGAAAGCTTGTAGTTTTCATTTTGATTTAGAGCATCGGCAACAATTAATTTTTCATAATCATTTAATTTAATTTCACTATCGCCTAAAATTTCAGCTAAGGCCTCTTTAATAAATCTTCCTTTTGGTGAATATTTAATATAATCAAGAAGATATTCCTTTTTTTCTTCTTTGTTTTTTGTTAATTTTGAAAGGTAATAATTAGAAGCAATGCCATATTCCGTTGTTTTATATTCATCTCTTAAATTAAGAAAATATTTTTTTGCGTTTCTTTCGTTTTTATTTTCATGGTTAATAACCGCTAAACGCCACAAAATATATGGGGATATATTTTTATTTTTTATTAATTTGTTCATTATTGAATATTTTTTAATTGCTGTTTTATAATCTCCCGCATTTTCGGCGCTTTTTGCCTGTTTATAAAGTGCATTTAGAAAAAGGGGCGAATTCGGGTATATTTTTGTGAAATTATAATAGGCATTTTGAAAATCATTCTTTTCAAAATATTCAATTCCCTGTTTGTAATATGTAAAAGAATCTTTTTTATGGCTTGAATTAAAAATAAATAAAAACCCCACCAAAAAAAGAAGAATAGCTAAAACAAGCGAAATTATTATAATCGAAAGCTTTTTTAATTCCATAAAAAGATTATACCATAGACAAAAGGTTAATTTTCAACGGTTAAAATTAGCTCATCTATTTCTTTTATTGTATTATCTAAAACTTTTCTTTGAAGTTCGGTGTATAAAATGTAAGGGTCTTTAAGCTTGTTTTCAACATCTTTTTTTAAAATTTTTAATTTATTTGCAACCAAAAAATAAAAATCTTCTTTTTGTTTGTTGTCCAAAACATCTGATATACTTATGCAAACTTTTGCATTATTTAGCATGTGGGCAGAATTTTTAAAATCAAATAAAGAAATTGTTTCTTTTAAATATTTAAGCCCAAAGGGTGTTATTTTATATGTTTTAGAAAGTTTCCCCCCGTCTGACATAAAAGAAGAATATTCAACACACCCCAAATTCTCCAACCTTTTAAGAGCAGGGTTAATTGCCCCTAAAGAAGGGCATGAGAATATAAAAAACATTTCTCCTATTAATTTTTGAATTTTATAAATAGTGCAATCATATTTATTTAAAATGTATAAAATTAAAAGCTCAAGCATTCTTTTTTCCTTGTTTTTATATATTCTATAATTTTTCTTATATGGTTGCAATAACAAAAATAAAAGCGGCATGGAATCCATGCCGCTTTATATTATTTTCAAAAAATTCTAAAAAACTATTTTTTGTTAACAAGTTCTTTGAATTTTTTGCCGGCTGAGAATGCAGGAACTGTTTTTGCAGCAATTTTAATTTCTTTGCCTGTTTGAGGGTTGCGGCCTGTTCTTGC
>DVKW01000060.1 GCA_018715855.1 Candidatus Galligastranaerophilus intestinigallinarum | reverse complement strand
CAACAAACACCAAGCTACTCATCAGGCGGAGGCGGCGGAGGATATTCTTCAGGCGGCGGTGGCGGCGGCTATGGTTCATCAGGCGGCAGCTCGGGTTCCGGTTCCAATACAGGAAATGTTTCATCAACATCCGGTGAAACAGAAAAAGAAGATATAAATGCAACAATAGAAGAGCTTGAAAAACAAAAAACAGAAAAAGAAGCTGTTTTAACAGAAAAAAATGAAGCTCTAAATGCTGTTTATGATGAATCTGATGAAGAAGTAGCAAATGCAAAAGATGATATGGATAAAGCTAAAGAAGAATATGATGAAGCTTTAGCAAAAGAAGCTGAAAATAATCCTGAAATAAAGGCTCTAAAAGAAGAACAAGATGAAAATGATGAAAAATTAGAAGAAAATGAAGAAAGCATAAAAGAAACAGAAACATCATTAAGTGAAAACGAACAAGCAATTTGGGATAAAGAAAATGATATTTCTAATTTAGAATCAGAATTATCATCTCTTAATTCTTCAATGGAAAGCTTAAACAGCGTTGAAGTAACAGAAAACAATGAAGAAGAATTGAACGCTAAAAAAGCAGATGTTCAAGCGCAAATAGACGCAAAACAAGCTGAAATAGACAAAGCGAACGATGAATTAGAAAAATTAAACGAAGAAAAGAAAGGGCTTGAAGAAACACTTGAAGAATTAAATGAAACTAATGAAGAATTAATTGAAAACCGTGACAGAATAGAAAAAGAAATATCAGAAAAAGCTTCTGATACAGTGAAAAAGCTTTTAGAAACATATCAAGAAAAAAGAACAACATTTGAAGAAGTTAAAACCGAAAGAACAGAAGCTTTAAAAGAAGAAGTTGAAACTGCGCAAAATGATGTTCAAGAAATTGATGAGAAGATAACAGAGCTTAAAAACCAACAAAAAGAAGAAGAAAATTCATTTACGGGTGCAAGCGGCAAACTCGCAGAAATTTTTGAAAACTCAAGCTTTGGAAAGGGCGTTCTTGCAAAAATGGGCGATTTTGTTGAAGAAGTCTGCGCAAAATACGGCGTAGACCCATATTTGGCATCCGCTATTATGGCATCTGAAACCGGCTGGGGCACAAGCAATGCAATTGTAAACAGCAACAACCCGGGTGGCTATATGGATTCAGCCACAAACTATCAAACAGTTAAAAAATTCTCAAGCCTTGAAGAAGGCATTGAAGCAGTTGTTAAAAACCTTGCAAACGGCTATATAAACCAAGGCTTAACCACAATAAGTTCAATCGGTGCAAAATATTGCCCTGTTGGCGCCGCAAATGACCCGACAGGCCTAAACTCAAACTGGATACCAACAGTTACAAGTATATACAATGACCTTTCAGGCAAAAATATAGACGAAAACACAAGTCTTGTATAGCTTAATAAATATTTACAAAAAAATAAAGTTTACCTTCCAAAATGCCGATAATAAAGCTGGAAGGTACTTTTTTAAAAGAGTTAATAATGAGCTTTAAGATAGGTAGTTTCAAAATAGAAACAGAAAATATCTTTAATATCTTAAAAAAAGCCGATATCAAAACAGATACCGAATTAAAAATGCTGGATAAAAACGGCGATAAAATTATTTCTGAAGATGAATTTGTTGATATAACAGAATTAATTGAAGAAGATGAAAATAATGAAAATTCACAAAATAGCACATCATTACTAAATGAACAAGCAGAAAATCAAATTTTAAGCTTATATCAACAGTTGGATAATCAAATGGAACAAAGAAGAAGATTGTTCAGCCAAATGGGTACAGCCCAAAATCTGGATGAATCTAAATCGCTTCAAAGCCAGCTTCAAAATTATAATTCGCAAATTCAAAGCACAAGAGATCAAATTTTTCAAATTTACTATAATATGGAAGTTCAAGCCGCAAACGCTTCAGCCACTGCAATGGGAACAGCTAACCCATTGGGCACAAGCGCAACTTCAAGCTATACATATTCAGGCAATAATGAACAATTTGTAAATACATTCAATAATTCAAGTTTTCAAAAAGGAGTGCTTGCAGGCAAAGGCGAAATGGTTGCAGGCATTGCTGAAAAATATGGGCTGGACCCAAACTTATTAGCTTCAATTATGGCGCTTGAAACAGGCTGGGGAACAAGCTCTGCAATTAAAAACTATAATAACCCGGGTGGCATGATGGATCCATCTTCAAATTGGATGAAATTAACGCACTATTCAAGTTTAGAGGCAGGAATAGAAGCCGTTGCCAAAAATTTAAAAAATAATTACATAAACCAAGGTTTGACTACAATAAGTTCAATTGGTGCAAAATATTGCCCGGTTGGTGCTGCAAACGACCCAAATGGCACGAATTCAGGTTGGGTTCCAAGTGTAACAAAAATATACAACATGTTAACAGGCGCAAACATTGGCGCAAATACAAGAATAGGATAAAAATATGAGCATTAATCCATTTAAAAATTCATTTGAAATTGAAGCCACAAATTCAACTAACAATGTCGGGCAAACAAAAATTAGCCAGTCTAAAAGCGCAATGTCTCCAAAAATAGAAAGCTACAAAAGCGTAAATGAAGATGACCTTCAATGCTTCGATATTGGTGAAAATTATATAGATACAACAAATATGGGCAGCCAAGAACTTAATGCCGAACTTGAAAGATTAAATAGTGAAAAAACAACAGCAACATCAAACAAAACAGTTGCCGATGACGAGATTAGCGCAGTTACATCATTTTCTCATCCTGAACTTGCTTCTTTAAAAGAAGAAATGGAAAATGCATATGAAGAATATCAAAATGCATTATCAAACGATGCCTCATCAAACCCAGAAATAGAAAATTTAAAAAATGAGCAAGATTCTGTTAAAACAGAAATAGAGACAAAAACAAACGAAATTTCAACAAAAGAAAATGAAATTAATACAAAAGAAAATGAAATTTCTGAACAAAATTCAACGATTGCAGGGTTTCAAAGCGAGCTTTCAACGCTTCAAAGCCAATTAGCAGCAGTGCCAAGCAATATTGAAGGCGAAAATGCCGAAGAGCAAAACGCAGCGTACGAAGCGCAAAGGCAAGCCATACAAGGCCTTATTAATTTAAAACAAGAACAGCTAACATTAGCTGAAGCCAAACTGGCAAGGCTTGAAGATGAAAATGAAACTTTAAAAAATGAAAAAGAACAGCTTGAAAAAGAAAAAGAAGAACTTCAAAACAAAGAAAAAGAAATTCAAAATTCCCTTGAACAATTAATAAGTGACACAACACAAAAGGCCATGGAAACGTATAATACAAAAAAAGAAGCCTTAGAAACAACGCAGCAAACCATGCTTGAAAATTCAAAAGAAAAATCGAGACAATATCAAGAAGAAATAAATGCTATTGACGCCCAAATTGTACAAATAAAAAACGCACAAAGAGAACAAGGCGAATACACAATAAGGGGCGATGAAGTTATAGCGCTTGCAAAACAATATGAAGGGCTAACAAACAATGATATGAAAGATATAATAGAACAAACAGGCACAAGGTTTGACAATGGTGCATGGTGTGCTGATTTTGCAACAGCAATGATGAAAAAAGTTTACGGTGCAAATTCAACCCCAAATGATTTTGCAAACAGCTGCTCAATGTATTGTTCAGTTCCAAAAGTTGTTGAATGGGCAGAACAAAACGGCTTAACCACAACAGATCAGGCAGAAGTTAAACCGGGAGATGCAATAATTGTAAATAATGGACAACATATAGGCTTTGTCGTATCAATCAATTCTGATGGTACAATTAATACAATTGAAGGCAACACACTTGATGACAGCGGCAATTATGATGAACTAAACCCTGGGCAAGTAAATAAAAGAAGAAGAAACCAAAATGAAGTTACAACATATATAAAATTTCAATTTTAAGGGTAAATTATGAGCGAAAATTATAAAATAGGAAATTATGAAATTGCAACAAAAAGGTATTATGATGCACTAAACAGCCTTGGTGCAACAAATGAAAGCGTTTTAAAACAGCTTGATGTCAATAATGATAAAAAATTAACCGAAGATGAATTAATGAGCCTTGATATACAAGATGAAACAACCAATTCAACAGGCAATTTAACGGTTGATGAACAAATAGCAAAAATTGAAGAAAACTACGAAGAAAAACTTCTTGGCTACTATGAACAATTGGACCAACTAAGAGACCAGAGAATGCAAATTTATAACAAAATAGGTTCAAGTGCGGATTTAGCAACTTATCAAGGCTATCTTCAACAGGCAGACAGCATTACAAGCGAAATGAAAAATATAAATAATTCCATTATAAATTTAATGATGACATCTGAAGCTCAAATTGCAAATTTAAAAGCAAGCGCAAGCATTCAATCATCAGATGGAACATACAATGTTTCAACAAGCGATGCAACACCATTATCAACTGCAAATGTAAGTTTTGATTTTACGGAAAATTTATCTGCAAGACAACAAAGCGAACTAAGCCAATTTAAAGCAAACTGGGAACAAAACAAATCAAGATATCAATCAGTTTCAGCTCAAACAGGCGTTCCTGCAGAATTAATTGCAGCAATTCACTGGAGAGAAGCTTCAGGCAGCTTTAATGCAAGGCTCCATGACGGCGGTTCACTATCGGGGTATTCAAGCTGGGAAGCTGCCGCTGTTAATGCATTAACTGAAAACAGCTATGGCAATATCAACATGAACGATATTACCACTTGGTATGATTTCGCAGAACGCTATAACGGCCTTGGATACAGAAATAAAGGGGTTTCATCTCCATACGTTTGGGCGGGAACAACAAATTATACATCAGGCAAATATGTAGCAGATGGTGTGTATGATGCAGGCTATGTTGACCAACAATTGGGCGTTGCTGTTATGTTAAAAGCACTTTTAGGTTAAAAAGCTTAATAAAATTGCCCTAAAAACTTACTTTTGCTATAATTCAATTATGGCAATATTAAAAATAGTTAAATACGGCGAAGAATCTTTAAGACAAAAATCAAAAGAAATTTCAAAAATTTCTAAAAAAATTAAAGTTTTAGCCCATGATATGATTGATACAATGTATGCCAATAATGGCGTTGGCTTGGCTGCACCTCAAGTTGGGGAAAACATCAGAATGTTTGTTATCGATGTTTCACTTGATAATGAACCATTTAACCCGATTGTTTTCATTAACCCGAAAATAATTAAAAAAGAAGGCGCAGCCCATGAAAAAGAAGGTTGTTTAAGTTTTCCAAATGCTTTTGTAGATGTCAGAAGATATTCTTACGTTAAAGTTAAAGCAACTGATTTAAATGGCAAACCTTTTGTAATAGAAGCAAAAGACGGTTCTCTTCTTGCAAGGGCAATTCAACATGAAAATGACCACTTAGATGGCATTTTATTTATTGACCACACAAGAAACATTTTTGAGGCAATAAAAGTTTTAGAAGAAAATAACCTTCCAAAAATTCAAGAAGACAAACTCTTGGAAGAAAAAGAAATTGAAGATTTGCTTGCTTTAAATAAGGCGGATGTTGATGACAAACAATAAAATAAGCCTTGTTTATTTTGCAACGCCTGATATTGCAGTGGAAAGTTTTTTATCTTTAATAAATGACCCTGATTTTGAAGTTAAAGCTCTTGTAACACAACCGCCAAGGCCAAATGGCAGGGGCAAAAAAATTAAAGATTCAAAAATTAAAGAAGAAGCAATAAAAAATAACATCTTAGTTTTAGAACCATATAAAATTTCAAAGGATGAAGAGGTTATTGAAAAATTAAAAGAATTAAACCCCGATTTCTTTGTAACGTTTGCATTCGGGCAAATTTTAAGCCAAAGAGTTTTGGATATTCCAAAATTTGAAACAATAAACCTTCATGCAAGTCTTCTTCCAAAATATAGGGGGGCAAACCCAATTTGCGAATGCTTATTAAACGGCGATAAAAAAACGGGTGTTACCACCATGGTAACCGTTTTGGAACTGGATGCGGGGGATATTTGCCTAACAAAAGAAATTGAACTTACAGATGATACAAACTATTTAACTTTAACAAATAACATTTCAAAGGTTTCACCAGATATTATTAAGGAAACCTTAAAAGGCTTATACAATAAAACTTTAACACCCACAAAACAAAATGCTTGTAATGTTACTTTTACTAAAAAAATGACAAAAGAAGACAAAATTTTAAATTTTGAAAATGATGCAAATTTAATTCACAACAAAATTCGCGCTATGTGCGGAATAAACACAACCCATTTTGTTTTTAACAATAAATTAATCAAAGTTTTTAAATCTAAAACAGTTGAATACAAAATGCAAAAAACCCCCGGGGAAGTTTTAGACGTTTCAAAAGATGGGGTTTTAATCGGTTGTATTAATAATGCAATTTTAATAGAAGAAGTTAAACCGGAAGGCAAAAATTTAATGTCTGCCTATAATTGGAGCTTAGGCTCAAAAATCAAAAAAGGGGATATAATTTCATGTACACAAGGG
>DVKW01000059.1 GCA_018715855.1 Candidatus Galligastranaerophilus intestinigallinarum | reverse complement strand
AAGAACAGTTTCCGTATATTCCATAGAATCTGTATCTAATACTTCAAATTCCACAAAATCTTCGCCAACATATTTAAGACGGCCAAATTGTCCGTCTGTTGCCCATCTTAAAAATACTACGGCTTTTTCTAACCCTTTTAATTTTTGTATCATCCTCATACTTACATGATATTATTTATTTTATGAAAGTCAATTTTTTATATGAATTTAAAAAATATACAGGCAAAGAAAATATGGATATTGATTTATCCGTATTAAAAAATGCAATAAAAAACGGAACAAATGAACTTTTTGTTCGTTTTTACGGGTGGGAACCAAAATGTATAAGTTTGGGAAGATGCCAAAAACCTTTCCTTCCGCCCGTTGAAATTGATGTTGTAAAAAGGCCGACAGGCGGAAGAGCATTATTGCATGATAATGAAATAACCTATATGGTTGTAGGAAAAATTCCCGATAATTATAGTGTTATTCAAACTTATAAAATGGTATCCGACATTTTAATAGACGGGTTTAAAAAACTTTCAATTAACCTTGCTTATGGGGGCGAAAGGGGCGGCAATAAAAAATATTGCATGAATATAAGCTCAGGTGCCGACATTTCATATATGGGAAAAAAACTAATAGGTTCGGCCCAATTTAGAAGCGAAGGCTATTTTTTGCAGCACGGGTCAATTTTAAGAGATATTGATTATTCTTTTTTTGAAAAAGTTTTTGTTGAACCCATTGATAGGGAAAAAATTATAACCTTAAATGAAATTAACCCCAAATTAACAGATGCTGAAATAATAGAGGCTCTTAAAGAAAGCTTTCTTAAATTAGAATAATCGGGTAGTCGTTTTTCTTGGCAAAATCAAGCAATTCTTTTGGAACTTCATCCAAACCTTTTGCTTTTGCAATAATACCTTGAATTTTTGGAACATATCCGACAATTTCATTGTGGTATTCTTCTTTTTTATCAATAAGTTCATCTTGATATTTTTCAACAGCTTCTTTTATTTGTTTGCCTGTTACTTTATATTTGCCGACTTGATACTCTCTTGAATCAACAAAATGGCAAAGCGAAGTTTTATTTGCCATGCATTCTCTGTAAAAATCAGCATAGTCTTTATCCGAAATTTCATCGGGGTTAATTGAAAGGTTTTCCAAAAGTTTGTTTTTGAAATTTTTTCTTTCATCTTTGTAGGGTGAAAAAATTAAATCAACCGCATCTTCAATATCTTTAGATGTTCCTGAACCTTGGTTTTTATTTGCCATGGTTACAATGTTCGGGTTAATTTGAGATAACAAAACGCCAAATTTTCTGTTGCAATATGTTCTTTTATATTTCGGAGTTATGATAGATTCCGATAAAACACCGCCATTAACAGAGCTTGTAAGCTGTTTTATTGTTTCAATGTATTTATCTATGGAATTTTCAGGCAGCATATGAACAAGAAATTTTGCATCTTTCTTTTTAATATTTCTAAAGCCATATTCCATTAAAGAATCGTCATCTTTAATGTTGTGAAAATTAACAACTTTGTATTCTTGATTTTCAAAGGTTTCTTTGCAGCCTTCAAGTTTTGTCGGGCTTATTATGTAATCCGTAAAAAGGGCGCCGCCGCCTGAATATAAGCTTTGCAGGCATTGGTCTATTTTGTCTAATTTTTCATCACTTAGCGAATCTTTGAATTTTTCGTAAAAATCATCACTAACAGACATTAAATCTGCTCTTGCCATAATTTTTGCAATTTCAAAATCGTTCGGGCGGCGAAATTTAAAAGCAATTTCTTGTGCCGTTCTTTCTTTGTTTCCGCTTGTAGCAAACTCTTCAGACCAATGGTGATTTTTAATTAATTCATAAACCCTCTCAACGGTTTCAGGGTTTTGCATGAATTTTTTTATTATTCCCCTTGCATATAATGCAGAAGGTTCTTGATGCCCTTTATCCACAACGCCTTCTTGCTTTGCTATATCGTGGAAAATTGCAGTTATTTTTAACATTGCCCTGTCTAAATCGTTTAAATTTTTATAGTTCGGGTCGTTAATGGAATTTGCAAGCACTGATAATTGGTGAATATCAAGGGTATATTTATGCGTGCCGTGCTGTTTTTTCCCGATACAGTTAATAAATTCAGGCGCCGCTTTTATAATTATGTTCAGTTCTTTGTCTAAATTTTCATCACCTGCTGTTATTTCGTTTTCATACATAAATTTGTGGCAAAGAAAATATATGCTGTTTTCAAAATCATTGCTTTTATCAAGCTTATCAAGAGTTAAAATTCCTTCATAGCCTGTTATTTCAAATTTTCCGTTGTTTTCTTCAACGCTAAAATTAACATCAAGCTTGTTTTCTATTGCTTTAATTTTTTCTTTGCTGTCTAAAAGGTTTGATAAATCAGAAAGAAATCTTTCTCTTGAATATTTTAAAGGAAGCCCGTCTTCCATTTCTTTTAATTTTGGAAGCGAATTTTTTATAGCTGTTTCAAATTCGCTGAAATTGCCGTCTTTGCCTTTTGAAAAAATTGTGTGAATAAATTCTTTTGCATATTCTTCTTTTACCGGTAAAAAATGTGAATCTGCAGTCAGGCTTGCATCAATTTCATAGAACAATTTTTTTAGTTTACCCATAGCGGGGTTTTCAGATACATCAATTTTATTAAAATCAATTCTTTTTAATTCTTCATACAAGGTTACTTTTGTTTTGAATTTAATTGAATTGGGGTTTATATCACCTTTTGCAAGAGAAATAAAATCTTCATGGCTTAATTTTACAAAAAGTTTTTTGCCTAAAATTTTGCTCTCTTCCGTTTTGGCTGATAACAAACTCAAAACATCTTGAAAAAGTTTTTCGTCAAATTCCCCTTTCGGGTTTTTATCATAAGAAAAACAGCTGTGGTAAATATAAGAAAAACCGTTAGCGGTTGTTCCCGTGTTTAAGTATTCTTCCAATTTTTCTTTTGTATGCGGCAAAATTTCGCCTGACTCATCGGAATAATTCTTTTTGATTTCTGCTAAAGCGTTAATATCAAGAGTTGAAAACCCTGTTCTTGTTTTAATTTTTTGAATTATGCCTTTTAGGTAGTCATCATTCAAAGCGCTGAATAATTCATCAGAGAAATCTACATAACAATCAAATTCTTCGCTTATTTCTTTAACTAAGGCCAAGTTTTTTTCTATAGGGGTGCCGTCTTCATTAAAACAATTTCTTGCAATTGCAGCCAAATTGTTATATATATGATAGCTTGATTTTTCATACAGTTTTTTTGCAAATTTATAAATGGAATCAAAATTTTTCTTTCCATATT
>DVKW01000058.1 GCA_018715855.1 Candidatus Galligastranaerophilus intestinigallinarum | reverse complement strand
TTTGGTAATTTTTCATTTTATACAACAGATGGCATGAGATTTGAGTTTGTTTCAGGCTCTGAAGTAGATAAATATGTGCTCCATGAAAACCCCAATATAAAATTAAGAGAACCAATAGGCCCCGTTTATGATAACGCATCAGGAGACTCTGAAGCAGTTGCTTCATATAACACATGTGAAAATGAGCCCGATTGCGCACGCTGCGGGTCTTTTGGCTTAAACAGCAATACTGATGAAACAACAAACGCCCCTTGCCTTGTTATAGTTGATGTTAATGGTGACAGAAAGCCATACCCTTCTAATTCAAGGTGTTTTAGCTCAACCTGTTCAAAAGAAAACATCAGAAAATATGCAGACCCTGATGGCATAAGGTTAACAGATACATTCCCGATTATGATAACGGATAAAGGCGCAATTCCCTATGGAACGGCAGCGCAAAGAGCAATGTATCAAGGGCAAAAAGGTAAATAAAATTATTTAATATATTCAACTCTAAAACGGTAGGCTTCAAAAGTATCTGAGAAATAATCAGGTGTGAAGCCTGCTTTAATTTTCAGGTTATTTAAAAAATCTTTTTTATTTGGTAATTGTTCCCAAACAGATGGCAGATAAACAGCACTTTTTTCTTTATCTTTTATAATTAAGCCGTCAACATCTTTTATTAATTGGTTCAATAGGTCTTCTTCATCTTTAAAATCAATAGGAACAGGGTTTGATAACAAAGAAACCGCAATTTGAAGTTCTTCTATTTCTTCTTTTTGAACAGGGTAAAACCTTGGGTCTTTAAATGCTGCGTTTTGCGCATTTGAAATAATATCTTCAATTAAGGGTCTGTATGCTCCAATTGAACCAATGCACCCTCTTAATTGCCCGTTTTTTTCTAAAGTTACAAAGGATGCGCCTTTTTGTTTCATAATTAAAGGAACTTCAATTTTTTCTTTTATTGGTTCATACGCTGATTTTATGCTCAGTTTGCATAATGAAAGAATAAAATTTGAATAATATTTTTTAATAAATGAATTTAGATTTCCTTCATATAAAGCCCAAGCGCCATAGCCTACAACCCTGTTTGTTTCGCCTGTTACATCGCCTGAATTATATAAGCCGGAAACAATTAAAGGCCAATTTTTTGTTTTTGCAAAATCAATTAAACCTTTTATACCTATTGAATTGCAGGCAAATTCGGGTTTAAAATTTTCAATGTCTAAATTTTCAATTAAGTTTGATGTTAAATTATCAACCCTTTTTGCTTCATCGTATGTTAAAAAGTGGCTCAAATCTGATGAAATTATAAAGCCAAGGTCTTCATTATCATAATATTTTTCAATTATCTTTGAAACTGTTTTATAATCTGCTTTTCCAATTAAAATAGGAACAATTTTAACATTATCAAAAATTGTTTGAATTAAAGGAAGCTGAATTTCAACTGAATGTTCTTGAATGAATGCTTCATCATTAATAAAGCCGAATTCTTTCAATTCTTCATTTATTTTTTTATCAATTTCAACATTTCCTAAGGGCGTTTGCCAAAAATCAAACCCTGAAAGAGAAATGCCTTCAAAATACATTTTATGAGCAGGGGCAAAAATAAGCAAAGTTTTAAGTTCTTTTTTTAGGGCAGATAACCCCATATAGGCTAAATTGCCTGAATATATAAGCCCTGCATGGGGAACAATAACCGCACGGGAATAAGAAGATATTATTTTATCTTCATCTTTTTGAAAAAAGCTTATATCTTGTTTTAATTTATCGGCGTTTTCGCTGTAAAAAGTTCCTGCAACCGATGGCGGTTTAATTTTTTCCATAAAAATATTATAATCTATTTTAATGAATTATCAAAAAATTGTTAAAAATAAAATTCAATGTTTAATATGCCCAAGAACTTGCATTTTAGCTGAAGGGCAGTTTGGCTATTGCAGAACAATTAAAAATGAAAATAATAGTTTAATTTTAACCGTCTTAAACCATATAACAGGCTTAAATATTGACCCTGTTGAAAAAAAGCCTTTGTATCATTTTTTCCCAAATTCTCCCATTTTATCATTTGGAACATCCGGCTGCATTATGGGGTGCAGATTTTGCCAAAATTATCAAACATCAAAAAGTAAAATTGAAGCAAATAAACTTCCATACATTGAACCAAATGAAATTATAAAAATTGCAAAAGAAAATAATATAAATTTAATTGCATTTACTTATAATGACCCGATTGCATTTCTTGAATTTGCAATTAATTGTGCAAAACTTGCAAAAAAAGAAGGAATAAAAACTGTCGCCGTAACATCAGGGTTTATAAACCCTGAACCTGCCAAAGAATTTTTATCTTATATAGATGCACTTAATATTGATATAAAAGGGTTTAGTGAAAAATTTTACAATAAAAATTGCGGTGCAAAATTAGCCCCTGTTTTAGATTTTATAAAACTTGCTTATAAAATGGAAAAGCACATTGAACTAACCACCCTTTTAATTGAAGGGGAAAATGATTTTGAAGATGAAATTAAAAAAGAAGCAAATTGGATTAAAAACAATTTGAATGAAAATATTCCATTGCATTTTAGTGCATTTTTCCCAACTTATAAATTTAAAGATAGAAAAAGAACATCTTATGAAACATTAAAAAAAGCCTATGAAATTGCAAAAAAAGAAGGCTTAAAAAATGTTTATACAGGAAATTTAACAACAATTGAAACATCAAGTACTTATTGCACAAAATGCAACAAACCTTTAATTATTCGAAACGGTTATAAAATTGAAGAATATAATTTAGAAAATAACCGCTGCAAATTCTGCAAAACTGAACAATACGGGGAATTTTAGTTTTCATTAATAAGTTTTAATTTTTCTTCTCTTTTTAAATGTTTTATTCTATATTCTTCTTTCATTGCTTCAGATTTTGTTTCAAACCCTTTTTTATATAAAATTTTAATTGGTTTATTTGCGTTT
>DVKW01000057.1 GCA_018715855.1 Candidatus Galligastranaerophilus intestinigallinarum | reverse complement strand
AAATCATCTGCATCAATAAAAGAAATATAGCTGCCGTTTGCATTTTTAAGCCCTGTATTTCTTGCACCGCCTTGTTTTTTGTTTTTTTGAGAAAATACTTTAACTTTATTATCGTTTTTTTCTAATTCTCTTAAAATTTCAAGCGAATTATCTTTTGATTCATCATCTACAAAAATAATTTCAAAATCTTTAAAGGTTTGGTTTTTAATTGAATTATAGCAGCGTTTTATAAAATCTGCCCCGTTATAAACAGGGATTATAACTGAAATTTCAGGCATTATTCTCTCCTAAAAGTTTAAAATAAAAAGTTTCTTCAATTTTGCAATTTAATTTTTTTGGAATTTTATATGTAAGTTTATGAATAGGGCAAAGCTTTTTAATTTCTTCAAATTTTTCTTCATCAAATTTTTCAAATAAAATTTTTGAAATTTGAAGAGTTAATTCTTCATCAACCGTTGGCATTTCATTCCATAATTCCAAATTTTTATCTTTAAGTAAAGTTATTGCGTGAGATTGCAGAAAATATGAAAAGAAAAAACCATTTTCTTTAAGATAATATAAAAGTAAATCTTTTAATTCAATTAATAAAGGGTTTGTGGTTTTAGATGATATGAAATAATTTGCTCCTGCAAAATTTTCAGGCGATTTTTTAATTCCTTTGTACATAAAAAAATCATTTTCTTTTACATAGTTTGGCAAACTTCCCGTAAATAAAATTGTTGAATCAACCCAAATACAAGGAATTGAAGCCAAAAGAAAAGTTCTTAAAATGTCTGAAAAATGTGCATAGCCAATTTTGCCTTGTTTTTTAAGGTCATATATAAAAGATGGAATTTCAACATAATTTTCAATTGTTTTAAAATCTAACAAAATATGCTCTCTGTTTGGTTCAAACCGTTTAATTGAATTAACGCAAGTTTTAACAATATTTGGCGCGTTTTGAAACCCTTGCTCCCAATATTGAAAAATAGGGGGGTTATTGTTATAGGGTTTATTTTCAGGTTCTTTATAATTTTTAACGGCAAGAGAAACGTATTTTTTTAAATTAACTTTTGTCCAATTTGCTTTTAATTTTGCCCTTAATTTTTTATTTGGAATAAGCGCAAGAAAAATTTTAAAAATATTGTTTGTAAATTTAAGCTTGTTTTTCATTTTATAATATGCTATTTATTGCATTTTCCGCTTTTTCTTTTGAAAAGCCCGAGGTTTCACCTTTTTTAATTATAGCAAAAACTTCTCTTAATGTTTTAGGGTTAATTTCATATTTTTCGGTTAAATATTTTGCATAGCGGCTGTGGATGTTAAATGTGCCGGATAAAAGATATGGAATGTTGTAGCCCCAATCTGTTGTTTCTTTAAATTTTAAAATTTCATTTGTAATTAATTTATTTATAATATCTAAATCATAATTTTTAAAATAGAATTTGTTTAAATATTCTGTAATTAATTCTGTGTTTAAGTTGCCTGCTCCTCTTCCCATGCCAAAAAGAGTTGAATCTATTATTATATCTCTTTTTGTGTTATTTGCCATTTCAATAAAATCTATTGTAAGCGAGAAAGAAAGCTGCAAATTATTGTGAGAATGAAAACCGATTTTAATTCTATCATCCAAATTTTCATCCATAATTTCAAAAACTCTTTTCAAATCACCCCTAAACATTGAACCGTTTGTATCAACTATATAAATGCAATCCGGCATGATTTTATTTGATAAACCCGATAATTCCATTAATTCTTGGTTATTGTATTCATTGGTATTCACCAATTGGTAAAAGAGTTGATAGCCTGAGTTTTTAATAATTTTAGAGCGTTCAATTGCTTCTTTATATTTTTCTTTGCGGAAAATTTCCCTTAAAATATCAATTCGGCCTGTATTTTTAATAATTTTTTTAAGGTCATATTCGTTATGGTATAACATAAGCGAATATTTTGCTTTTTTTTCGCATTCCAAAAATATTTCAATGTCTGAAATATTTGAAAAATAAGTTTTATTAATGCTGAAATCTTTGTTTATAAGCCAACCGCATTCAATTATATCGACATTGGAATTATTCAGGCCTGAAATTAAGGCCTTGATTGTTTCAAAGCCAAAATTGCCGTCATTTACATATGTTCCATCTCTAAGAGTGCAATCCAATAATTCGGTTGACATAAAAAATCCTTATAACTTATTTAATTATACTATTAAAACATTTCTATGTCGCTTATTGCATTCGGGTTATATACAACAAAACAAGATTTCCCCCCGCCTGAGCCATAGGCACAATCGTAGCCCATTTCATTATATAAAACATTTCTTGCATATTCATTTATAACTAAATTGGCAACGCTGTTTTCAATTTCTTGTGTCGGATATCCTGTTGAATTAAGCCCCACAAATTTCTTTACCGCTTCTTTGGTTTTATAATTGTTTATTTTTTCATAAAATTTACCGTCCATATGGGCACAATTGCCTTTTATTCTTGCTTTAACCTTTGCGCTTCCATAATTCATGGCATCTCCTTCAGAGGGTGAAAAATAGAACCCGGGGCCAAATTCTGTTCTTTTAATTCTTTTCGGGTCAAAACCGTTTTTTGCTATATTCATTGCATCTTCTCTTACAAAAGTTGCATGGATAAGACTTGTATCAATAGGCCTTGAAGATTTAACATAGCTTTTAAGAGCTTCTTTTATTGTCATAACTTTTTGTGTGCCATCGGGTTGTTCGAAAACAAAATGGCTGTCATCCAGTTTTTTCTTGATAACAGGGTTTAGTTCGCCTTTTTTGTCAAAACATATATTGGTAAGCTTTGTTTTGTATTCTTCTTGAAGCGATGCGCCTTTTCTTGGGTCTGTAAAAAGCGGCGAGTAATCGTATTGCGTGGCATTTGGCAATTCAAAACCCGTTTGAAGCGTTTCGCTCGAATTCTCTTTTATTGTTTTTGGCTGACCTTTAAAACTTGCCGTGCCAATATGGCCCGCAAAAGAAATTTTTGAAATATTCATAATTTTTACCTAACAACTTACCTAATTATTTAAACATAAAAATAAAAAATAAATTGCCCTTTTTTAAAAAAATAGAGCAATTTATTCAAATTTTTTAATTTTTCTTTCCCGTTTTGGTTGTTTTTATAATTTCAGATATTTTCTTTTCAAGCGCTTTTAATTGTTCCTGAACTTCTTCAGGCTGATTTTGTCGCCATTCGTTTAATTCTTTAATAAATGTTTCGGATGATATTAAACAATCACCGCTGCCAACTTTATCAGAATATTTTTCGGTAAATTTCAAAATAAAATCTTTGTATGTTTCTATAATCATATCTGAAATTTCGCCTGCTGAATTTACAAAAGAATCAATGTCATCTTCAATTATTGCTAATTTTTTCTCTGAAACATCGGGTGAACCTAAGGCGTTTCTTTGAACGTGTGCAGGCCCTGTTTTTGGCCCCATGCCCATATCTAAAACCGCTGCCCTTGCTAACCCCGTTACATGTTCCATATCGCCTGTAATTCCGTAGGAACCTGTCATATTATATATAATTTTTTCAGAAGAATGCCCGCCAAAGCTGCAAACAAGGTCGCTCATAATTTTTTCAAATGAATATTCTTCATTTCCTGAATTTTTATGATACATTGCACCGCCAAAGTTGCCTCTCGGGTCAAGTGTTATAAAGTTCACTTTATCAGGCAAATGCCAAGGAATTTGTGCTTTTTCCGCTATTTCATACATAACTTGAAGCGCAATTGCATGGCCTGCTTCATGGGAAGTTACTATTTTTTTCCTTGCAGGTGAAATTTCCATTTCATTTGTGCGCCCTGAAGTTGCTCTTAAATAGGCTTCTGTGAAATCGGACGAATCAATTTTGTCTTTGTTTCTTTCCAATTGAACAGATTTAACCACATCCAATAAATACATTAAATCTGCAACGGTAAAGCCATAAGTTGTTTCTGCGGCACTTTTAACAACCTTGTCTTTTTCTTCGTCTGTTTCGCCTGCAATTTCAAGATTCATTTTTTTGATATAGTAATCCAAAACTTCTTTTCTTTAGTTTGAATCTTGCGGCGGGTAAACAATGATAGAATTTAAGAATTTATAGGGTTTCATTATATTTGGGTCAATAACTCCGGGCATATTCGCAGAACCCACTATAACTAAATTAACCTTGTCATTTTTTCTTGCATTTTCCATTTCGTCCAAAAGTTGAGAAAATGCCTTTTGTTCATATATGGAAGAT
>DVKW01000056.1 GCA_018715855.1 Candidatus Galligastranaerophilus intestinigallinarum | reverse complement strand
CATTTGTTTTGTCATCTTGCACATCTGCTACAACAATGGCTTTAACATTGCCTTCTTCATCTTCTACACCAAAATATCTTTTAAGGTATCCCCCATTCATATAATGGTCGCAAAAAGGATTGTATAAAATTCTGCCTTTGTTACCTGCCGAAGGTTGCCAAGTGTCAATTTGATCTCTCAGGTGGAGCATATCAAAAAAGCCATATTCGTATTCTACAAAATTTAGCGGGGTATCATTTTTTCCTGCATCGATTGTGCCTAATTGTCTTTGTCCGAAACTTGTTTGGTTAATAGCGTTAATGTTCATAATTTCCTATCTCTTTTTATTTTTTCTTTCTTGCATATACGTTAAAACCCGTGAAAAAAAATTTGTGCTAAAATTTTTTTATGAATTATGCAATTATTTTAGCTTCAGGAAAAGGCGAAAGATGCGGCCTTGATGTTCCGAAACAATTTGCCAAGATAAACGGCAAAACTATTTTGGAATATACGATTGAAGCTTTTAATAAAAACGAATTAACAGACAGAATAATTTTGGTTACAAGCAAAGCTTACCTTGAATTTTGCAAAAAATTAAAGTATGAAAAAATTTTTATGGTAACAGAAGGCGGCAAAAGAAGGCAAGACAGTTCAAGAATAGGTGTTAATTTAATTGAAGAAGATGACGCCAAAGTTTTAATCCATGATGGTGCAAGGCCATATATTAAAAATGAACTTATAAATAATTGCTACATTGCGCTTGATAAATTTAATGCCATAAATACAGGCGTTGAAACCGCAGATACAATTATGGAAGTTGACGAAAATAAAATAATTAAAAAAATTCCAAACAGAAAAAATTTACTAAGGTGCCAAACTCCGCAAGGGTTTATTTCAGGCTTAATTAAAAAAGCCCATAAAATTGCGCTTGAAAAAAACCTTAATGTAACAGATGATGCAGGGTTAATTGTAAATTTAGGGTTAGGTGATGTTTTTGTGGTTGATGGCGACATTGAAAACATCAAAATAACATATAAAGATGACATTATAAAAGCTAAAGAAAAACTTAGATAATTTTTTATTTTATTTTCTATAGCATATCGCCCATGCCAAATGTAAAGAACCCGTTTGACCTTGAACCTGCCGTATTTGTTAATGGGAAACCATAATCTAAGTTGATTGGCCCAAGCCCCGGAATAAATATTCTTAAACCTGCACCTGCTGTGATTGCGTAACCCGGCCTATCATAAAGTTCATCACCCAAAGATTGGTTGAAGATTTTACCTGCATCAACAAAGGCCGCTATTCTTATGTTGTTTATAAAAGAATTTGAGGTTAAACGGTCGATAAAAGGAATTGGTGTTCTGTATTCAACACTACCCATCATAAAGCCGTCGCCCGTGCCCACTTCAGAGATATTGAAACCTCTTATTGTGTATGGGCCGCCTAAATTATACATAGCAAATTCGGGAATATTGCCGTTTAAGTTGCCCCCTGCACGAGCAGTTAAGACAATTGAAGATTTTCTGCCCGCAGGAATAAATTTCTTAATAACACCTTCCAGTTTGCCGTATGAACCTGCGCCTGCAATGCTAAGTGCTTCTTCCAAACTGATTCTTGCAACAACACCCCTTCTTGGGTTTGTAATATTATCTCTTGTATCAAATGTAATTGCAGGAATTGCCCTTAAGTAGAAGCCGCCTTCCAGCATTTTGTGTCTTTGATCCATAGAAAGCCCGTGAGCTGCAAAAAGCCTTCTCATTTGAGATTCATCACCTTCAGAGAGGTTAACATCTTCTGCTCCTATGGTTAAGCTGCCCGTTAATTTAGGGTATTTTTCAAACACTCTTGCTAAAGTAACATCGCCGCCGTATCTTTTTTCAACAGCCAAAGGAACCTGATATGAACCAAAGCTTCTTAAAAATGCTCTAAAGCCAAGAGATTGGCCTTGTTTTTTAAAATGCGGTTCTAAAAATGAAAGTTCAGCCTGCCAGTTTGCACGTCTTAAAACGCTGTTGTCATTCATTAAGATACCTGTACCTGCCATAACGTTCAGGTTAATTTTTTGCCCTAAGCCTCTAAAGTTGTTTTCACCAAAACCAACGGAACCAAAGAAGCCTGAGCTTGAATCTACACCAACACCAAGTGAAATTTTACCTGTTCTTTGTTCTTCAAGTGAAATTGTAACATCATAAAGGCCTGTTTCTTCATTTAAGACAATATCTCTTTGAACATCTTTAAATGCAGCCGTTCCCATCAGGCGCATAATATCAGAGCGCATAACGTTTTCATTGTAAACTTCACCAACGGAAGATAAAATGTTTCTTTTAACAATAAAATCTTTTGTTTTGTGGTTGCCAACAACATTAATGTTGCCTATGGTGCCTTCATTTATGTGAATGTTTATAACACCATCTGGGTCATCTGTCATCTCTGTAACCCTTGCAACAATATAGCCCCTTGAAGCGTATAATTCTTGTATTCTTTCAATTGAACGGTTAAGTTCAATAATATTTTGAGGATGCCCCTCTAAGGGAGATAAAATTTCTAAAATATCAGAGGATGGAATTGAATTATTTCCTGTTATTGTAAACCCTGTTATAGGCGGGTTTTCTTCTACAACAATTCTTAACCTGACAGAGCCGTCATCCAATTTAATCGGAACTGCGCGGATATTTTGGGTAAAATATCCTGTTGCATAAAGGTTGTTTAAATCTTTTGTAATTTCTTTTCTATCGTAAATATGGCCTTCTTTTGATGAAATTATATCTTTTATAAAAGAAGTTTCCACCATATTATTCCCTAAAATTTCAAGGGTTTTAACATAAACAAGGTTTTCATCCCCTGCATAATAAGATTCATCTTCACTATTTTCAACAGCGGGAACTTCGCCCTCATCAACATTTTCAACATTTTCATCCAAAACGGGGGTAATTTCTTCATCGAGGCCGTCTGAGGGGAGTTTTTCTTCAATAGTTTTTTCTTGTTTGGGTTTATTTTTTTTGAAAAAGGGAAATTTAAAATTAAAAGCCAATGCAGGGTTAGATGCCTGTAATATTGATATAACAGTTAAAATTAGTATAAATTGTTTTATTCTATTAAATGACATTAACTTCTCAAACTAACCCTATCGAAGACATAATAATAAGATTATACATGCAATAAAATGCTTATACAAATTTTTTACATTTTATCAATAAAACTTTATTTTTGATGTTATCGGCTGGTTATATTCCGTTTTATTAATTGACCTTGCATCTACAATTGGAGAAGGCGGCATGATAGACCACTTGAATAATGCCGTTTGCACTCTCTTGTGGAATTTATCTATCCATTCCGCTTTTTGTTTATTTGTAATTTGGTTTTTTTGTTCATATAAAAACCATTCTTTAAGCATTTCTTCTTTTGTTTGGTGAAGATTTTCTATTCTCCAGATGATTTCATCCAAAAATTCATAAGGCATAAGAGCATCTTCTGCAAGAAGGGGTTTGCCTGTTTTTGGGTCTATTGCAAGTTCAGCCCCCGGGCGTTTATTTAAAATTGCCCTTGGAATTGCATTTTTTTGAACACGGTTTGCATTTAGCCACCTTGCAAGAGCAAAAAGTTTTGTTTTTGTAACATCAGCTATAGGTGCAAAACCGCCCGACATATCTCCGTTTATTGTGGCATAGCCCATATAAAGCTCTGATTTATCGCTTGTTGCAATAGGAATTGTGCTTGAAAATTCGTTTGAAATTCCCCATAAAATCATGGCACGAGAGCGAGCTTGAATATTATCCATGGTTAAGGGGGCAGTGTATCTGCCATCCCAAGATTTTTCAATGTTATCAAAAACTTCATTAAATGTATTTTTAGAAGCTTCTACCATTTCATTAATCGGAATTTCAAAATAATTGATTCCTAAATTTTCACAAAGTTCTTTAGCGTCAGATTTACTTTCTTTGCTTGTAATTTTAGATGGCATGGAAATTGCATAAACATTTTTATTACCCAGAGCATCTGCCAATAAAACGGCGCATACAGAAGAATCTAAGCCGCCTGAAACGCCCAAAACCGCACGAGAAAAGCCATTTTTCTTAAAGTAATCTCTGATTGAATTAATTATTGTTAAATAAGTTCTTTCTAAATCGGGTTCATAATCAAGTGAAAATGCCTTTTGTTCATTTAAACTTTTATCTAAGCCCGAAGGAAGAGAAAAAATTTGGTTTAAATTGTTTTTAGCAGGCTTTTTAGTTGGCATTGAGAGCAAAAAGAACTGTTCTTCAAAAGATTTTGCCCTTGCAATTATTTTGCCTTTTTCATCATAACACCTTGAAGAACCCAAAAATGTTATATTATCAACGGCGCCCACTTGGTTAACATAAACAATCGGGGTTTTATGTTTTTTTGATACAAAAGATAACATATTATTTAAAAGTTGTTCTTTTTTAGCCCTTGTTGGGGATGATGAACAATTTATAATAATATCGGGGTGTTG
>DVKW01000055.1 GCA_018715855.1 Candidatus Galligastranaerophilus intestinigallinarum | reverse complement strand
TATAATTTTGGCGATTGGCAAATAAACTTGGATGGAATAATTTTATATATTGACCCCCTTTTTGGCAATCAGGCAGAGGTTTTCGGCACATCAAAAATGCCGCTTTTAAAAAGGCTTAAAATACATATAAGGCTCCTTAAACTTTTAAGGAAAGGTTATACAAAATTAAAGGCGGTAAAATTATGTCTTTTAGCACTGATGAAACAATAGAAAGGCTTGATGAGCTTGAAAAAATGGCACTAACCCCAAATGAAAAAGGGGATATTAATATTGCACTTGCAGTTAAAATTGAAGAATTAAAAGCAAAATTTGCCCAAATGAAAATTGAATGTGAAAATGAAAAAAATTTCACCCTAAATGTAATTGTTCAAACAAAACGCCAAAAAAAGCTCATCGATGAAATTTAAACCCCAATTATGAATTATTTAAAATTATCAAAAGTATTTGAAAAAATGGCTGCTGCTTATAAAAAATATCGTTACATTATAAACCAAGGCGGCACTTCAAGCACCAAAACCTTTTCAACGCTTCAATTGTTAACGGTTTTAGCACTTAAACATAAATTTGAAATAGATATAGTAGGCCTTACTCAAAACCACTTAAAAACAGGTGTTCTTCTTGATATGCCAAAGGTTTTGTCCCAATTCGGGCTTGATTTTTATTCCCTTTTTTCAAAAACAAATAAATCTCTTTTGTTTCAAAAAGGAACAATTAATTTTATCTCTGTTGATACCATAGGAAAAGCCCACGGGGGGCGCAGAGATATTTTATATTTAAATGAAGCAAACCACCTGAATTATAAAATAGCGGAACAATTAATTATAAGAACAAGAGAAAAAGTTTTTATAGATTTTAACCCCACAAGAAGATTTTGGGTGCATGATGAAATTTTAGCCAAAGAAGAAAAAAATTCCATTTTAATAAAATCTACATATAAAGATAACCCTTTTTTGGAAAAAGAAATTGTAAATGCCTTAGAATCAAGAAAAAATGATGAAAACTTTTGGAGAGTGTATGGGCTTGGTGAAGTTGGCTTTATTGAAGGCAGAGTATTTTTGAATGTTGAAGTTAGGGAATTTGATAAAAACCAATTTGAAAAATATTATAACGGCATAGATTGGGGCTTTTCAACAGACCCTTTTGCATTTATAAGAGCTGCAATTGAAAAAGATTGCCTTTATATAACAGATGAAATTTACAGGGTAAACCTTTTAAATAAAGATTCAATTCCTTTGGTAAAAGAAATTGTAGAAAATGAATATGTTACTTGCGATTCAAACGAACCAAAAAGTATAGCGGAATTCAGAATGAAAGGAATTAACGCCCTTGCTGCCAAAAAAGGAAAAGGAAGCATTGAAGCGGGAATTAAATTTCTTCAAAGCTTTACTAAAATTTATATTCACCCCGATTGCAAAAATTCGGAAAAAGAATTTTTTAATTATTCTTTTAAAAAGAATTTAGAAGGTGAAATTATCCCTGTTCCGGAAGATAAAGATAACCATTTAATTGATGCCCTTAGATATGCAATAGAAGATATTATAGGCGATGAAACGGTAAGCATTATTAAGGGTTTATGGTTGTAAAAAAATGTTTTTTATTATAAAAATTTTTTATGAATGAAAAATTAAAAGGCGGAATATATGGCGCTCTTGCAGCTGCCTGCTATGGGGCAAACCCCTTATTTGCCTTGCCTATGAATAAAATGGGAATTTCAATGAATTCTATTCTTTTTTATAGATACATTATTGCCCTTTTTATATTTTTCATTTTAATTAAATTTGTAAAAAAAATTCCTTTAAAAATTAAGAAAAATCAAATAATCCCCGTTTTTATTTTAGGGGTTTTGTTTGCGGTTTCATCTGTCACTTTATATGATTCCTTTAGGTATATTGACGCAGGAATTGCCTGCACCATTCTTTTTATCTACCCTGTTATTGTTGCTCTTATTATGATTTTATTTTATGGGGAAAAAGTTCAAAAAGGAATTATAATTTCAATTTTTATAACATTATTTGGAATTATTTTGCTATATGATGGCAACGTTCAAAAATTCAGTATAAAAGGCGTTTTTATAGTTTTATTGTCTGCACTTTCTTATGCTCTATACATTGTAAAAATTAAAACAACAAAAGAAATTAAAAGAATAAATAGCTTTAAACTTTGTTTTTATGTTCTTTTATTTGGGCTTGTTGTTTTAATTTCAAGCGTAAATTTTGGGGCAAACCTAGACCCTCTAAATGCCCCTGATTTGTGGCTATTAGCGCTTTTGCTTGCAATTTTTCCTACAATTTGTTCAATTGAATTTTTAAATTTATCAATAAAATTAATAGGTTCAATTCCAACTTCAATTTTAGGGGCGCTTGAACCCATTACTGCCATATTTTTTGGTGTCACAATTTTTGGTGAAGTTTTAACACCAAAAATTATAGCGGGAATTATTTTAATTTTATTTGCGGTTTTAACGGTAATTTTAGAAAAAGCCAAAAAAGAAGCTATGAATTAATTGCTTCTTTCATTTCTTTAACATAATTATAAACTGCATCTAAATAATTATCGCCCGATTTTTCAATTAATTTTATAATGGCAGAACCCACAATAACACCATCAGCATGTTTTGAAACTTCTTTTGCTTGGATGGGGTTGTTTATTCCAAACCCGATTGCTGTTTTTGTGATTGTTGTTTGCCTTATAACTTCATTAATTGAAGCTAAATCTGTTGTAATTTCATCTCTAACGCCTGTTACACCAAGAGATGACACAACATATATAAACCCGCGGGACGCTTGAGCTATCATTTTAATTCTTTCATTTGAAGTTGGTGCTATAAATGAAATTATTTCAACATCATATTTTCTTGCAACTTCTTCAAATTCTTCCTTTTCTTCATAGGGAACATCAGGCAAAATTACACCTTTTATTTCTAAGTCTTGGCATTTTTGAAAGAATTTATCCAAACCATATACAAATAAAGAATTTGCATAAGCCATAAAAACAAGAGGAATGCTTGATTTTTCTCTTATTCTTTTTAACATTTCAAAAATTTTTTCAACATTAACGCCGTTTTTAAGCGCCAGTTGGCTTGATTTTTGAATAACGGGGCCTTCTGCAATAGGATCTGAAAATGGTATTCCAACTTCAATTAAATCTGCCCCTGCTTCTTCCATTTTTAAAATAAGCTTTTCTGTTGCATCTAATGTTGGATAGCCTGCTGTTAAAAACGGAATAAAAGCTTTTCCTTTATTAAAAACGTTGTTATCAAAATATGTATTACTCATAAATGTTTAATCCTCTGTATCTTGCAATGTGGGCAACGTCTTTATCGCCTCTGCCTGATAAACAAATTATAATATTTTCATCACTCTTTAATGTTGGTGCTAATTTAATGGCATAAGCCACCGCATGGGCACTTTCTATTGCAGGAATTATTCCTTCTTTTCTTGATAAATATTCAAAAGCATCCACCGCCTCATCATCTGTTATCGGAATATATTCTGCCCTTTTTGTTTTGTGCAAATAAGCATGCTCAGGGCCAATCCCCGGGTAATCAAGCCCTGCCGAAATTGAATAAACGGGGGCAATTTGCCCGAAATTATCTTGGCAAAAAATTGACTTCATCCCATGGAATATCCCCAAAGTTCCTTTTGTAATGCTTGCAGCGTGAAATTCCGTATCAACTCCTTTGCCTGCGGCTTCTAAACCAATCAAGCGCACTTGTTTATCTGAAATAAAATTATAAAACATACCAATTGCATTAGAGCCGCCGCCAACACAAGCTAAAACTGCTGCGGGCAATTTGCCTTCCACCTTTAAAATTTCTTCTCTTGCTTCTTTACTTATAATGCTTTGAAAATCTCTAACAATCATAGGATACGGGTGCGGCCCCATAACAGAACCTAGAACATATAAAGTATCATCAACTCTTCTGCTCCATTCTCTCATAGCTTCTGAAACGGCATCTTTTAAAGTTGCGGTGCCTGATTCAACAGCATTTACTTTTGCACCTAAAAGCTCCATTCTATAAACATTTAAAGCTTGCCTTTTAGTGTCTTCCTTGCCCATAAAAATTTCGCATTCTAACCCTAAAAGTGCTGCTGCAGTTGCCGTTGCAACACCATGCTGGCCTGCGCCCGTTTCTGCTATAACCCTTTTTTTGCCCATATATTTTGCAAGAAGAACTTGCCCTAAGACATTATTTATTTTATGAGAACCTGTGTGGTTCAAATCTTCCCTTTTAAGATAAACCTTAGCGCCGCCCAAATCTTTTGTCATATTCTTTGCAAAATATAAAAGTGAAGGGCGCCCTGCGTATTTTTTTAATAATGAATTTAATTCTTCATTAAATTTTTCATCGTTTTTATAAAAATCATAAGATTTTTCAAGGTTTTTTATTTCATGCATCAGGGTTTCAGGAATGTATTGTCCCCCAAATTCGCCATATTTTCCTTTAGTCATAAATTTTTTCCTCTTACAATCTTTATTATATTAGAAACTTTTTCTTTTGTCTTAAAACCGTTTTCTTCAACGCCAGAAGATATATCAACCCCATAAGGGTTTAATTTTTTTCTCATTTCTAAAATGTTTCCTTCATTTATTCCGCCTGCAATAAAATGGGGAACATTTGAGTTGATTTTTATATTCCAATTAAAGGTTTTATTTAAGCCCCCTGCTTGAATTGGGGAATATGTATCAAACAAAATAAAATCTGCCTTTGTTTTAATGTTATAAAAATTTTCTTTTACTTTTATAACCTTAATAACATCTAAGCCTTTATTTTTTAATTCTTCAATATCGCCTTCACTGTATTCCCCGTGGAGCTGCGCTATATCTATTATTTTTTCATTATAAAAATTTAAAATATTTTCAATTTTACTATCAACAAAAACGCCCACCGCTTTAATTTTTTCATTCAAATTTTGTTTTAATTCAAGCGCTTTTTTAAAATCAATTTCCCTTTTGCTTTTTGCAAAAATAAAGCCGATATAATCGGGCAGAAATTCGTTCATTATTTTAATTTCATCTAATGTCTTAATTCCGCAGATTTTTATTTTCAAATTTCGCCTCTTAACTTTTTAATTTCAGCTATTTTATCTTCACTTCTCATAAAAGTTTCACCGATTAAAGCTGCATTAACATTTGCATTTTGAAGTTTTATAATATCGTCTCTTGTTTTTATTCCTGATTCTGAAACAAAAAGAATATCATTTGGAACCAATTTTCTTAATTTTAAGCTGTTATTAAAATCAACTTCAAAAGTTTTTAAGTTTCTGTTATTCACACCAATAATTCTTGCATTTGCTTTTATTGCCATCTGAACTTCATCTTCACTATGCGCTTCAACAAGGGCGGATAAATTCAAACTATCTGCAAGTTTTAAAAATTTTGAAA
>DVKW01000054.1 GCA_018715855.1 Candidatus Galligastranaerophilus intestinigallinarum | reverse complement strand
TATAACCGTTTGTCTTAAATTTTCTATAACTTGTTTTGTCTTTTTATCTTCAATTTCTGCAAGTTTTGCGCCATTGTTTGCATTTATCGGATAACCTTTTAATTTGCCATCAGCTATTTCAAAACCGAAATAATCCATTACTTTTCTTTGTTCGCCTTCAGATAAGCCTTCCATAGCTTTTGTTGCCTTGTCTATAAAGCTTTGCCTTGACATGGTTAAAGATAAATCCAAACTGTCTATATCAACACCTTTAATGCTGTTTTCAAGCCTTAATAAACCGCTGTTAAAAGCCTGCATTTGTTCAGGGGTTAAAGGTTTTGTATCAATACCTATTGATTTTGCCAATTTATTTAAAAGTGCGCAATATTCTTCTTGGTTTTTTGGAATTAAAGGAAATAATTTGGCATCACCGCCAAAAGAGTTTGAATTGTTTTTAATAAGCTTATTCATTAATTCTCTTTTTTCGGCTTGGGTTAATTCGTTTATATTCTTTTTGCCTAAAAAGTTTTCAAACCTTAAATAAGTTACTGCGTCATTAAATCTGAATTTTTTTAATACTTTTTCAGGTAGTGCGTTTAATTTTTCTATTGCTTTTTTAGAATCTATATCAGGGTCAAGAACTATTTCCTTTAAAGTGTTAAGGTCTATTTTTTCAAAAGCTGTGCCTTTTAATTCTCTATAGCATTGGTTAAATGTTTTTAAATCTAAATTTTTATCTTCAAAAATGGTTTGAAAATCGTATAAATTTGTTACTTTGTGGCTTTTACCATAATGCAAGCTTCCTTTTTCGGCAGATTTCATAAAAGCGTAGGCATCATAAAAACGCAATTCGGGGTTATGTTGCAATATATCCGTAAATCCTAGCCTGCTATATCCTGTTGCGCCCGTTGTTTCATTTGCATAATCAAACAAAGTGCTTAATTTTGTAGCGTTTTTATATGGGCCTTTGTAATTATTCATTATGCTTAAAATTGCATTGTCTTGGAATATGGCATTTTCTGTTTCGCTTATGATAACTTTCATGAAATTATCAATTTCTTCTTTTGAAGCTCTGCCGCTTTGATATTTCTTTAAAATTTCGGAAGCATTGTATCTGTCCATTGCTTTTTGTGCTTTATCCGAACTATTGTTGCGGAAATTTTTGCCGCTTAAAATTCTTAAAAGCTGTCTTAGTGTTTCATCTGATTCTGCATTTTGTGAAACTGTATCTATGCTGCTGTCATATTTATAAAATAAGTCGCTAATTGCATCTTTAATTTTATCTGCAGTTGTAACGTCTTCACCAAAACCGTAATCTAAAGTTATTTTTTGAAGTTTTTTTGCTGCTATATCATCCAGTTCATCTAAAGAAGGCAAATCTTGAAAAACTTTTTCATGGCAAAATGGCAGCTCTCCTACATTTGTTTTGCCCTTTTTGGCATTAATTAACCCTAAAAGAACGCCTGTTATAATTGCCGTTATGGCTAAGAATTTTTTTCTGAAATTTTTATCGTCAAATTTATTTGTTTTTACTTTGCCGCCTATTTCAACAGTGTCTTGCCCGTTGTTTGCATTTTGAACTTGGGCATTATAGGTTCGTTTAATGCCATTGTTTGTTTCAAAATTATTTAAAACTTTGCCAAATTCACTTGGAATAAAAATGTTGTTGTTCATATTTGCCTTTATATAGCTATATAAAGTATTTATTTAATGAATATTTGACAAAATACTAAATTAATATTAAATAATTGTAAAATTTGCAGCTTAAAAATTATTTTAAAAAGTTTTCAAGAATTTTTTCACCCATCGGGGTTAAAATTGATTCGGGGTGGAATTGAACCCCGTAGGTTTCAAAATTTCTATGCTTAATTGCCATAATTTCATCATCAAAGCTCCAAGCAATAACGGTTAAATCTTTAGGCAAAGTTTTTGAATCAACAGCTAAGGAATGGTATCTTGCAACTTCTGTTATTGGGGAAAGTCCTTGAAAAAGTTTGCACTCATTATAAATTTTAACTAAAGAAGATTTCCCATGCATTAATTCTTTTGCATAAACCGTTTTTCCGCCAAAGGCTTCTCCAATTGCTTGGTGCCCGAGGCAAACGCCCAAAATTGGAATTTTTGGCGCAAACTGTTTGATAACATCAATGGAAATTCCTGCATCTTTTGGTTTCCCTGGCCCAGGGGAGATTATAATTCTATCCGGTTTTATTATATTAATTTCTTCCGGCTTAATTTCATCATTTCTTACAACCTTAATGTTTGGGTTAATTGCGCCCACCATTTGGTATAAGTTATATGTGAAACTGTCGTAGTTATCTATAATTAAAATCATAATTCTTCCTCTGAATTTTGAATTGCATTAATAACGGCTTTTGCTTTATTTATTGTTTCTATATATTCTTTTTCGGGGTCGCTGTCAAAAACAATGCCAGCACCTGATCTTACAAAAACTTTATTGTTCTTTTTAAATGCAATTCTAATTGCAATGGCTGTATCTAAGTTGCCTCTAAGGTCAATATAACCTATGGCGCCACCATATATGCCACGTTTATTGTTTTCAAGTTCGTTTATAATTTCCATTGCCCTTATTTTGGGGGCGCCAGATAGCGTTCCTGCGGGCAAAACCGCATAAATGGCATCCAAGGCAGTTTTATCGTCTTGAATTATACCTTTAACGGTAGAACCAATATGCATAACGTGGGAAAATTTTTCAACGCTCATATATTTTTCAACTTCAACTGTTCCAAACTTTGAAATTTTTCCTAAATCGTTTCTGCCAAGGTCAACAAGCATATTATGTTCTGCAAGCTCTTTTTTATCTTGAATAAGTTCTATTTCAAGCTCCATATCTTCTTTTTCGGTTTTTCCCCTTGGGCGTGTGCCCGCTAATGGAAATGTTGAAAGTTCATCTCCATTTAATTTTACAAGCGTTTCAGGGGAAGCGCCTGCAATTTCAATGTCATCTGATGAAAAATAGAACATATAAGGCGAAGGGTTTGTTGTTCTTAAGTAGCGGTATGTATTTAGCAAACTGCCTTCATATTTGGCTTCAAGCCTGTTTGATAAAACAACTTGGAAAATGTCGCCTTCTTTAATATAATTTTTTGCCTTATTTACCATTGAACAAAATTCTTCTTTTGTAAATAAAGGCTTAAATTCAGATTTTAATTTGCCTTTTTCGTTTAGGTCGGGGTTTTTGGTTTTAATTAAGTTTGCAATTTCAGAAATTGTTAAAATTGCATTTTCATAGTTTTCTTCAATTGTATCTGTTTTAATGTTCACAATAATCATCATTTTTTGGCGAACATTATCAAAGGCAATAACTTTATCAAAAAGCATTAAATCAAAATCTTTAAATTTTTCTTCATCTTTTGCATCCAGTTTTAAATTGGGCTCCATATATTTTATAAAATCATAGGAAAAATACCCCACTAAACCGCCTGCAAAAGTTGGCAGCCAGTCAAAATTGGGGGCTTTATTTTCTTCTAAAATTTCTTTTATATAGGTTTCAGGGTTTGTTGTTTTATAAATTTTTTCTTCTTCATTTTCTTCAACAATGGTTAAAACCCCGTTTGTGCAGCTGATTTCAACCGAAGGGTTAAAACCTATGAAAGAATATCTGCCCCATTTTTGTGATTTTTCGGCACTTTCCAATAAAAAGCAATGGTGCCCAGCTTCTTTTAAAACTTTTAATACACTAACAGGTGTTTTAATGTCTGAAAATATTTCAGCCATAACAGGAAGCATTTTATATTCGCTTGCATATTTAACAGCTTCCTTAAATTCGGGTTTAAATTTCATAATATCTTGCCTTTTGTTCCGGTCTTTTAATTATACACCGAAATTTGATTTAGACAAAAAGGCATTTTAAAAGCTACATTTGCATTAAATTGTCATAGTTAATTTTATGCTCTCTTGCATATTTTAAGAATTCTTTTTCTTTTTCAGATACTCTAACTTGAAATTTTAAAACCTTGCTTTCATCTTTTGGTTTCCTGCCTGCACCTTTTCTTTTTCCGCCATGGTGAAAGGTTTCATTGTAATAATTTTCGCCTGAAATTTCATCGTATTCGCTTTTAGAGATAATTATTTCATCGGGCAAAAGTTCGCTTCTTTGTTTTTTAACAACAAAACCTTCTTTGTCTTTTGCATAAATATATTCCATTTTTATGTCTCCTTTAAGCGTTTTTGTGCCAAGTCTATGTAAAATTGGGGTGCTTTATTTGTTTGTTTTTGATAAACAAGTGCAATTAATATAATTTCGTTTTCTTGATATTTAAACAATGAACGTACATTATTGGTTTTAATTTCAAAAAGCCCTTTTTGCAAAAATCGCCTTTTTACAAATTCTATGCCTTTATTTTCTATAATATTATAGTCATCGGCGAGTTCTTTTTGTTGTTTTGGGGTTAAAGCCGCAATTTCTTTTTCAGCTTGTTTTAATTTTGTTACTTTGAATTTCATTGTTTTATATTCTTATTTTAACTCCAAACTTGAAAAATGTCAACAATATTCAAAATTGCAATACATTATTCATCAATAAATTTAAAATCTTCGCCTAATTCTTTATCCAATAGTTCGCCAAATTCTTTAAAATTAAGCCCTAAACC
>DVKW01000053.1 GCA_018715855.1 Candidatus Galligastranaerophilus intestinigallinarum | reverse complement strand
GCTTCATCTAAAATATTTTCTTTTGGAATAGCGCCAGCTACAGAATCAGCTTCTTCTGTTGAATTGGGAAGCGTTTTTGGTTCATTAGCAGTTTGATTTTTTATAGAATCAGGGTTCAGTTTTCTTGTTGCAACTTCTTTAATGGCACATGCGCCTATTACACCCAACAAAACTGCGGCTGAAACAGCCAAAATGTTTTGCATTCTGTTTGCATTTTTAAACGATTTAAAAATATCTTTTGATAAATATTTATTTGATAATTCACTAACACCTTTTTTAAGGTTTTCACCTTCCAGTGTTGTTCCGATTTTTCTTGCGGCATTATTTCTATAGCCATCTATTAAATCTGAACTTGATTTTTTAACAGTTTCTGCAATTTCATTTGGGTCAGATAAACCCTTTAGAGATTTATTGATTTTTCCAAAAAAACCTTTTTTTGCTTCAACTGCACGGGTTAGAAATTCATTATTCTTTTTTACAAATTGGTCGCATTCTGTTGGGGTTGAATTAAAAGCCTTAACGGTTTTATCTGCCAATTTTTTCAACCTGAAATTATTAACACCTGAAACTGTTGCGCCTGAAATAGTTGCACCTGCTGCAGCTGTAAGATATGAATCTGTTTTAACATTATTGTTTGTTGAATTAACTGACATTTTTATACAATAATACTTTCTAACTTCACAAAGTAATAAAAAAGCGCAAATGCTAAAAATTGCCATTTGCGCCATTTATTTGTTAAATTATGTTAATATTATTTTGTTAAATATTTAACAAGGCTTCTAACCATAACACCTGTTGCCCCTTTTTGAAGTTCCGAATATGGTTTATCAATATATGCAGTTCCTGCAATATCAATATGCAGCCATTTTTTAGATTGAGTAAAGTTTTCTAAAAATCTGCCTGCAACAGATGAACCTGCATATCTTGGGCCTGTGTTTTTCATATCTGCAATATCAGATTTTAAATTGTCTTGCATATCATCAAAAATGGGCAATTGCCAAACAGGTTCGCCCGTTAATTTGCAAACTTCTTTAAATTCATCAATCATTTCTTGGTTATTTCCCATAATGCCTGTTATGTTATTGCCAAGAGCAACAATAACAGCACCCGTTAGGGTTGCAATATCAATAACTTCATCAGGGTTAATTGAATCTGCGTATGTTAAAACATCTGCTAAAGTTAACCTTCCTTCAGCGTCTGTATTATCAACTTCAATTGTTTTGCCTGATTTAGAAATTAAAACATCGCCCACTTTATAGCTAGAACCTGACGGCATATTTTCACATAATGCAGACATCACATGAAGTTCAATTTCAGGTTTTAATTCGCAAATTGCCTTCATAACCCCTAAAACAGTGGCACAGCCTGTCATATCTGTTTTCATGGTAAGCATTGAGCTTGGGGGTTTAATATCCAAACCGCCTGAATCAAACGTGATACCTTTACCAATAAGCGCAACTTTTTTCTTCGGGTTTTCACTTTTATATGTCAGGTGAATAAATTTAGGCTCTTGAACGCTTCCTTGCCCAACTTCAAGAAAAGCATTAAAGCCCATTTCTTTTAATTCATCTTTATTATAAACCTTAATTTCTATGCCATAGTTTTTAGCTAAATCTGTTGCAATTTCAGAAACTTTATTTGGTGTCATAATTTCAGCAGATTCAAAAACCAAATCTTTTGTGAAATTCATTGAATTTGAAATAATTTCTGCCATATTAATGGCTTCATCCAAATCAGAATCATCAGTTAAGGTTAAAAGTTCAATATTTTCAACTTTTTTATCTTGTTTTTTGGTTTTATATTTGTCAAATTTATAATTTCCAAGGTTAACACCCAATGGAACTGATGAAATTAAGCATTTTTTGCAAACGTTATCATTTAAAATGTGTTCAAATGAAATAGTTCCGTCAGCTGCCAATTTTTGAACAGAAGAATAATTTTTAACAATTAATTCTCTTAATTTTTTAGATGTAAATTCACCATATTTGCCTAACCCTAAAGCAACGATTTTAACACCGTTTTCTAATGGGAAGGTTAAAATTTCATTAAATTTACCGCTAAAATTTTTTAAAATGTTAGATGAAATAACACCTAAGAACTTTTTATCAAGTTCCATTTGAATTTCGCTTAATTCTTTTTTGTCTTCATAAAACCCTAAAACAATAAGCTTTGAATTTGTTTCAAGGGGCTTAATTTTAACTGTTTTCATAAAGCTAAAAACTCCTTTTTAATTTTTATAAATGTTTTATAGCACATTTTTTAATTCTTGAATACAACTAATTGAGCGATTTGCAAGAAGTGAATTTTTCGCTTTTTTATCTTTCCTTATTTTTTTATCAAGTTCAATTGGTGCCACTATTCCCCAATTTGAATTAACGGGCTGTAAATTTTTATGGCCAACAAATGTTATATAATCAATTAAAGCGCCAAGCATTGTTTTATTATCAAGTTCAATTAAAGGTTCATTTTTAATTAATCGATAAGCATTAATTGCAGCAAAAAGCCCTGTTGC
>DVKW01000003.1 GCA_018715855.1 Candidatus Galligastranaerophilus intestinigallinarum | reverse complement strand
CGTGCTACGGAATTTTCGCTTCTTGGATTTTACTAGCGGTTCACTTCTCTTAACTTCGCTTTTGAAACCTTAAAAGGTTTCAGTCGCTTCGCCGTTCGCTCACCTTGGCGGGTTTCGCTTCGCTTCACCCTACGTAAAATCCGCTTCTTGGATTTTGTTTCACTCGGGCAAGTAGCTCATATCGCTTACGCTTTTATTCGCTTATGCCCTCGCTACCGCGTGCTTCGCTTACGCTTCGCACTCCACAAAATCCGCTACCAAACGTAGCAGAGGATTTCGCCGCCGATGTTATCTTTTCTGGCAGCTTTATCTGTCATAAGGCCTTTGCTTGTTGAAACAATTGCAACACCCAAGCCGCCAAAAACTCTCGGAAGGTTTTTAGCTTTTGAATAAGCTCTTAAGCCGGGGGTTGAAACTCTTTGCAAGCCTCTGATAACAGGTTTATTTCCAATGTATTTTAATTCTACATTGATAACTTTGAATGCATCTTTATCAACGAGTTTGTAATCAGCGATATAGCCTTCTTCTTTTAAAAGTTTAACAAGTTCAACTTTTAATTTTGAAGCAGGAATTTCAACGCTTTGATGGTTTACCATATTCGCGTTTCTGATTCTTGTTAATAAATCAGCGATAGGATCTGTAATTGTCATTTTTTCTCTCCTTACTACTTATAAGTTCATCTTACAGTTTAGTATTCAAATGCAAATTGCATTATATAAAAACTTAGAAAGACTATTTAATTGTACTTTCGAAGGGGGAAATACCCCCTTCTTTTAAATGTTTGTTACCAAGAAGCTTTTGTAACGCCCGGTAATAAACCTCTGTGAGCAAATTCTCTCAAGTGGATTCTGCAAAGACCGAAATCTCTGTGGTAACCATGAGGTCTGCCGCAAATAGAACAACGATTGTGAAGTCTTACTTTAGGGTATTTGCCAACTGCAGCAAGCGCTTCTCTTTTTTGTTCTTTATCTATCATAGATTTTTTAGCCATTTTCCGTTATTCTCCTTAGTGTTTTTTAAAGGGCATACCCAAATGTTTTAATAAAGCTCTTGCTTGTTCGTCATTTGGAGCAGTTGTAATAATAGAAACGTTCATCCCTTTAACGATATCAACTTCTTCATAGTGGATTTCAGGGAAGAGTGATTGTTCTTTTAAGCCAAATGTATAGTTGCCTCTGCCGTCAAAGCTTTTTGGTGAAATACCTCTAAAGTCACGAATTCTTGGCAATACAACGCAGTTTAACTTTTGAAGGAAGTCATACATACGTTCGCCTCTTAATGTAACCATAGCACCAACCGGCATACCTTCTCTCAATTTGTATGAAGCGATTGATTTTTTAGCTTTTGTAGCAAGAGCTTTTTGGCCTGCGATTTTTGTTAATTGATTAACGATTGATTCAGCAAGTTTTGAGTTGTGGCTTGCTTCACCAACGCCCATGTTAAGAACAATTTTATGTAATCTTGGAATTTGCATATCGTTTGATAAGTTAAATTCCTTTTTTAATTCAGCTCTAACTTCGTTATAATAACGTTCTTTTAAGCTTGTTGTTTTCTTTTGTGTCATTTTTATATTCCTTAAATTAGCCTTTGAGGCTTTGCCTATATATCATATAAAGAACATATGGGCCTGTCAAACCTCAATGCCCGAGTTTTTAGCTCGTTAGTATTAAACATCTAATGTTTCGCCGCATTTTTTGCAAACACGAACTTTTTTGTCGTTTTTAACTTCCATTTTAATTCTTGTTGCTTTTTCGCAAGCGGGGCAAACAACCATAACGTTTGAAGAATCAACCGGTTTTTCAATTTTGTTCAAACCGCCTTCAATGCCTGCCATAGGGTTTGCTTTTTGGGCTTTAGTTGCCATATTAACGCCTTCAACAAGAACTTTGCCTTTTGCTAAATCAACTTTTTTAACGTTGCCGATTTTGCCCTTGTCTTTGCCTGTTAAAACAACAACACGGTCGCCCGTTTTTGTATGTATTGATTTTTTTTCGTTTGACATTTTATGCATTCCTATTTCTTAAAAATTAAATAACTTCAGGAGCCAAAGAAACTATTTTCATATAGTTTTTGTCTCTTAATTCTCTGGCAACAGGGCCGAAAACACGGGTTCCTCTGGGGTTACCGTCTTTGTTGATGATAACTGCTGCGTTATCGTCAAATCTGATAACTGAACCGTCGTTTCTTTTGATGTCTGCTTTAGTTCTAACAACAACGGCTGTTACAACTTCTGATTTTTTAACAGCAGTTTGGTTTCCGGGCTGAGCCTGTTTAACAGCAGCGATAATAACATCGCCAACACCTGCATATTTTTTGCAGGATGAGCCCATAACACGAATGCACAAAAGTTCTTTTGCGCCCGTATTATCTGCCACTTGCAGTCTTGTTTCTTGTTGTATCATTGTCTTTTACCTTTATTTACTTATATTAAATTAACCCAAAATACAAAAAATGAATTTTATTTTTTAGCTTCTACAACTTTGTCCAAAACCCATCTGATTTGGCCTGAGAGGGGCCTGTTTTCAATAATTGAAACAACATCGCCTTCTTGAGCAACGTTTTCAAAATCACGAGCTTTGTAATTTTTTGTTGAAATCATTCTTTTTTTGTATTTATCGTGCATTTTGTGTTCCATAACTTCAACAACAATGGTTTTATCCATTTTGTTTGATACGACCACACCTTGTTTAACTTTTTTGGGCATCTTATCTGTTCCTTTTTCTTTATTCAATATGAAAACTATGCGTTAAGTTCTTTTTCTCTTAAAACAGTTTTCATTTGTGCTACTTGTTTTTTCAATGTTTTGATTTGAGCAGGATTTTCAAGAGGAGTCATTTTGTTATGTTTAATTTTTAACTGGAATAACTCTTGTTTAGCGCTCAAAATCGCATTTTTTAATTCTTCAATAGTTTTATCTTTAATTTCTTGAAGTTTCATAATTCACCTATTTTTCTATGATTCTTGTTTTAATCGGTAATTTTTGGGCAGCTAATTCAAGGGCTTTGATTGCTTCTTCACGAACCGAATAATCAAGTTCGAAAAGCATTCTGCCGGGTTTTACAACGGCTACCCAGTATTCGGGGTTGCCTTTGCCTTTACCCATACGAGTTTCAGCAGGTTTTTTAGTGATGGGTTTGTCGGGGAATATTTTAATCCAAACATTACCGCCACGTTTAATCTGTCTTGTCATGCAACGACGTGCAGCTTCTATCTGACGTGATGTAATCCAAGCAGGTTCTGTTGTTGCTAAACCGTATGAACCAAATTCAAGAGTAGTACCTCTTGTTTCTGACCCTTTCATATTGCCTTTTTGTTTTTTTCTGAATTTTGTCTTTTTAGGCATTAACATTTTTATTTGCTCCTTAATTCAATTAAGTTTTATTGAGCTTCAGCTTCTGCTGCAGCTTCCGTGCGTTTTCTTTTAGGTTGAAAACGACCTTGTTTATTTTCGTTTGTAACTTTTTTGGTTTTAATGTTTTGATCAGCTTTTTCACCGGGCATTAAATCTGATTTGAATACCCAAACTTTAACGCCGATTTTACCCATTACGGTATCAGCTTCAGCAAAACCGTATTGAACATCTGCTCTTAAGGTTTGAAGAGGAATTCTTCCTTCTTTAGCCCATTCGCTTCTTGCAATTTCAGCGCCGCCCAAACGTCCTGATACCATAACTTTAATACCTTGAACGCCTGATCTCATTGTTCTTTGCATTGCTTGTTTCATTGCACGACGGAAAGCGATACGTTTTTCCAATTGAAGTGCGATGTTTTCAGCAACCAATTGAGCATCAGCATCTATTCTTGCAACTTCAACAACGTCAATTGAAACATTAACGTTATTTAAAAGCTTTTGAACAGCAGCTCTTAATTCATCAATACCTTGACCGCCTCTGCCTACAACGATACCGGGTTTTGCAGTAACAACGGTGATGTTTACGGCTTCGCCTTTTCTTTGGATATTGATTCTTGAAACACCTGCAGTGTATAGTTTTTTCTTAACAAAGCGTCTGATTTTAGCATCTTCTGCTATGTTTGCAGGATATTGTTTTCTTTTAGCAAACCATGTTGATACCCATGGTTCGATTATTCCTATTCTAAATCCGGTTGGATGTGTCTTTTGTCCCAATGTTCTACTCCTGATTAGTTACTTGTTAATTTAACTGTAATGTGTGATGTTCTTTTGAACCTTTTATACATTCTGCCTTGTGCTCTGGGGCGGGCTCTTTTATATGTAACGGATTCATCAGCAAAGATTTCAGAAACTTTTAAGTTATCTGCTCTTCCGTCAAATTTTTCCTGAGCATTAGCCACAGCAGCAGTCAGGTTTTTTTCAACAATTCTTGCAGCAAAATATGGCATATATTTAAGCATTTTTAATGCTTCGGAAGCCACTTTGCCTCTTATCTCATTAATGACACGGCGAAGTTTTCTTGCCGGCATTTTGATATTTGTTTGTTTAGCTGTTGCTTGTTGCATTTTCCTTATTCCTTTAACTTATAAGCTTATTTTTTCTTTGCGGTTTTATCTTGACCTGCGTGGCCTTTGAATGTTCTTGTAACCGCAAATTCACCTAATTTGTGGCCAACCATTTGTTCTGTTATATAAACGGGAACGTGTGATTTGCCGTTATGAACAGCAATTGTATGACCGAGCATATCAGGAATAATCATTGATGCTCTGGACCATGTTTTAATAACATGTTTTTCTTGCTTTTCATTTAATTTATTTATCTTTTTTATTAAAGAGTCATGTACGAAAGGACCCTTTTTTAATGAACGAGGCATTAACTATGTTCTCCTATTTTTTTCTTCTTCTAACTATGAGTTTTGAGCTTGCTTTCTTAGCGTTTCTTGTCTTTTGACCAAGAGCAGGTTTACCCCAAGGAGTCTTAGGATTGCCGCCGGGGCCTGTTTTACCTTCACCACCGCCATGGGGGTGATCAACAGGGTTCATTGTTACACCTCTAACGGTAGGTTTAACGCCAAGATATCTTTTTCTGCCTGCTTTACCCAAAGAAAGGTTTTTGAATTCTTGGTTGCCAAGAACACCGATTGTAGCTAAGCATTCTTTTCTAACCATTCTCATTTCAGTTGAAGGCAATTTAATTGTAACGTAATCGCCTTCTTTAGCCATTAATTGGGCTGCATCGCCTGCTGCTCTAACTAATTTAGCGCCACGGCCGGGGATTAATTCAATGTTATGAATCATAGTACCCAATGGAATCATATCTAAAGGTAATGCGTTGCCTGTTTTAACATCAGCGTCATGTCCTGATACGATTGTGTCGCCAACATTTAAGCCTTCAGGTGTTAAGATATATCTTTTTTCACCGTCAGCATAAACAACAAGAGAAATTCTAACATTTCTGTTCGGATCGTATTCGATTGTTTTAATGAAACCGATAATACCGAATTTTTCACGTTTGTAGTCAATCATACGGTATTTGCGTTTGTGGCCGCCACCTATATGTCTTGTTGTAATTCTGCCTGTATTATTTCTTCCGCCTGTTTTTTTCTTAGGGCAAAGAAGTGATTTTTCAGGAGTCTGCGTTGTAATTTCAGCAAAATCCGTTTTTGTCATACCTCTTTGACCGGGAGATGTCGGATTAATTTTACGAATAGCCATTTTCTATACTCCTGTTAATTCTTGGATAGGTTCGCCTTCGATTGTAACGATAGCTTTCTTACCACTTTGAGTTCTACCAAATTTCATGCCGATTCTTTTTGTGTGAGATGGCATATATACTGTTCTTACTTTCTTAACTTTTCTGTCAGGATAAGCAAGTTCAATAGCCTGTGCAATTTCAACTTTTGTTGCATCGCTTGTAACTTCAAATGTATATTGGCCGTTTTGAACTGCCATCATAGATTTTTCAGTTATTAAAGGCTTTTTAATTACATCATATAATTTTTCTTTGTTGGTTCTTGTCTTTGCCATTATTTTGCCAACCTTTCGGTAATTTCATTGATAGCATTTTCTGTCATCACGATTGAATCTGCTTCAATTAAGTCTTTAACGTTTAAGTTTGATGGGTATAAAAGCTTGACTGATGCAATGTTTCTTGCAGCGAGTTCAAGATTTTTGTTTTCTTCAGCTTTAAGGTCTGCGATAACTAAGATTTTACCTGTTGCTTTGATGTCTGATAAAATTTTAGCCATAACTTTTGTTTTTGGTTCCGTTAATTCTGAAAAATCTTTAACAACGGTAACAACTTCAACTTTAGCTGAAAGAGCTGATTTCAATGCAAGTTTTCTTGCTTTTTGAGGAAGGTTTGTTTCATAGCTTCTTGGTTTAGGGCCAAATGAAACACCGCCGCCTGCAAATAAGGGGCTTCTGATTGAACCTGCACGAGCACGGCCTGTACCTTTTTGTTTCCAAGGTTTTCTGCCGCCGCCTGAAACTTCTGACCTTGTTTTAGAATTAGCAGAACCTTGTCTTGCATTGTTTAATTGTCTTTTAAGAGCCAAGTGCATAACATGAACATTCGGTTCAACTGCAAATACAGTGTCATCGAGGTTCACATCGCCAATTTGGCTGCCTTGAATATTTAATAATGTTTTCTGTGTCATTTTTAATTACCTCTAATTCCATTTTGTTCTTGAAGGTTTAATTGTAACCAATTTGCCTTCAGGACCCGGAACTGAGCCCTTAACTAATAATAAATTTTTGTCTGCATCTACTCTTACAACTGTTAATTTTGAAGTTGTAACTCTTTCGTTGCCCATATTACCGGCCATTCTTTTGCCTTTGTAAATACGGCCCGGAGTTGTGCCTGCGCCGATTGAACCGGGTTCTCTGTGGTTTTTTGAACCGTGAGCCATTGGGCCTCTTGAGAAGTTGTGGCGTTTAACGGTACCTTGGAAACCTTTACCGATTGATTTACCTGTTACGTCAACTTTTGCTATTTCAGATAAAACTGATAAATCAATTTTTTGACCAACAGTATAATCAGCGGGGTTATCTACTCTAAATTCTTGAAGGTGACGGAAGTTTTCAAGATTATTTTTCTTGAAATGGCCTAATTGCGCTTTTGTTAAATGTTTTTCTTTAGCGCTTACCACACCAACTTGTATTGCGTTGTACCCGTCGGTTTCAATTGTCTTTACCTGACAAACCGTAGCGGGTTCAACTTTAATTACAGTAACGGGAATACACAAGCCGTTTTCGTCATACACTTGTGTCATTCCGAGTTTTTCTCCAATAACACCTAATGTCATTCGATTTTACCTTTCTTTTGTGAGAGCTGCCATTTTAGTGGTTTTTCTCTGGTTGTAATTACTTTTTGTTTTGAGGGCTTTGTTTAAACTGAAGCTTTTAAACTCTACCCTATTTACAGTTCACATTCTTTTATTCAATTTTCAATGTTGCTTCAAGATGTGCTTTTCAAACTTTACAGTTTAACTTCAATATCAACGCCTGCGGGCAAATCCATTCTTGAAAGTTCTTCTGTTGTTTGCTGTGTAGGATCATAGATATCTATGATTCTTTTGTGAGTTCTCATTTCGAAATGTTCACGAGATTTTTTATCAACGTGAGGTGATCTCAAAACGCAGTAGATTCTTCTTTTTGTAGGAAGAGGAATAGGACCTGATACTGTAGCATCTGTTCTTTTCGCAGTTTCTACAATTTTTAATGCTGAAGAATCAATCAATTTGTGGTCATATGCTTTAAGGCATACTCTAATTCTTGATCTTTTTGCTGTATTTTCCATTTTTCAATTTCCAATTTTTTTGTCACTAATAAATTTGCGCACGTACAAATGCGCAAAATTAAATTTAATATAAACAAAATGTACAGTCAACAGTTATTTTTTAATTAAATAGCAAATTTTGTTACAAAAATTAAAATTTATTATAAAGAAATTATTTATACGGAATTTTTTATTTTTTTATTGAAAAAGCTCGGCAAGTTTTACCTACCGAGCTTTATTTTTTTGATATTTCTGATGTTTTAAAATTACATCATGCCGCCCATGCCGCCCATTGCTGACATATCGGGCATAGCAGGTTTGTTTTCTTCAGGAACATCGACAACTGCAGCTTCAGTTGTAAGAAGCATTGAAGCAACGCTTGCAGCGTTTTCAAGAGCTGATCTTGTAACTTTTGCAGGGTCAACAACGCCTGATTTGAACATATCGCAGAAAACATTATTTAATGCATCATAGCCATATGCGCCTGTTTCTTTTTTAACTGCATCAACAATAACATCGCCCTTAGCACCTGAATTTGAAGCAATGGTTTTTAATGGAATATCAAGTGCTGCGGTTAAGATTTTAAAGCCGATTTTTTCATCGTCTGTTGCAAATGTTTTTGTTTCAAGCGCTTTTTCCAAGAACTGTTGAACACGAACAAGCGCAACGCCGCCACCGGGGACAATGCCTTCTTCTTGAGCTGCACGAGTTGCATTCAAGGCATCTTCAATTCTTAATTTCTTTTCTTTTAATTCAACTTCACTTGCTGCACCAACTTCAATAACGGCAACGCCGCCTGATAATTTTGCAATTCTTTCTTGAAGTTTTTCTTTGTCATATTCAGAATCTGATGCTTCGATTTGTTTTTTCAATAAAGCAACTCTTTCAGCTACTGCAGCTTTTGTTTCATCGCCGACAACAATTGTTGTTTCATCTTTTGTAACTGTTACTCTTCTTGCTCTGCCCAACATTTGAACAGTAACATTTTCAAGTTTAATGCCAAGTTCTTCCGTGAACATTTGGCCGCCTGTTAAAATAGCGATATCTTCAAGCATTGCTTTTCTTCTGTCGCCAAAACCGGGAGCTTTAACAGCAACTGCTCTTAAAACTTTTCTCATTGTGTTAACAACCAAAGTTGCCAAAGCTTCGCCTTCAACATCTTCTGCAATTAACAACAATGATTTACCGTCACGTGCAACTTGTTCCAAGATGGGAACTAAATCTGCAATTAAGTTGATTTTTTTATTTACGCAAAGAACATAAGCATCTTCCAAAACAGATTCCATTCTTTCAGGGTCTGTAATGAAATATGGTGAAATGTAACCTTTGTCAAATTGCATACCTTCAACAACTTTTTTGTCTGTTCCGAAGGTTTTTGATTCTTCAACGGTAATAACACCATCTGTGCCAACAGATTCCATGCAATCTGCAATTAAGTTGCCTATAAATTCGTTGTTGCCTGCGGAAACTGTTGCAACTTGTGCTCTCATTTCTTTGGAATCAACTGATTTTGACATGTTTTTAATTTCTTTAACAGACATATTAACTGCTTCTTCAATACCTTTTTTAATGCCAAGAGGGTTTGCGCCTGCAGTTAAATTTTTCAAGCCTTCTTTAAAAATTGCTTGTGCTAAAACACTTGCTGTTGTTGTGCCATCGCCTGCAACATCGTTTGTTTTGGATGAAACATCTTTTAAAAGTTGAGCGCCTGCATTTTCAAGAGGGTCTTGAAGTTCGATTTCTTTTGCAATAGTAACGCCATCATTTACAATTTGCGGTGAACCATATTTTTTAGATAAAATAACATTTCTGCCTTTTGGCCCCAATGTTACTTTAACAGCATCTGCCACTTTGTTAACACCTTTTAATAAGGCTTCTCTGGCATCTGTATCAAAAATTATTTTTTTAGCCATTTTCCTTTATCTCCTATCAAAAATTATTCAATAATTGCAAGTACATCTTTAACGGATAAAATTTTATATTCAACGCCATCCATTTTAACGTCTGTGCCTGAATATTTTGCATATAAAACTTTGTCGCCCACTTTAACATCTAATGGTTCTCTTTCGCCATTATCCATTGTTTTGCCGGGGCCAACCGCTACAACTTCACCTTTTTGGGGTTTTTCTTTAGCTGAATCGGGAATAAAAATTCCGCCTTGTGTTTGTTGAACATCATCAATAACTTTAAGAACGATTCTGTCGCCCAATGGTTTAATTGTCATAATATCCTCCTTAAAAATAATAACTCTTTCTTTAATAACACAATCTTATAATTAATTTTTTAAAACCTTTGGATTATTAACAAAAAATTAATAATTGCAAAAATAAATTAATTATGTATAATGTAAGGTGTAACTAACATTTTTAAAAAAGAGAATATCCGAAGATGCAGCTATATCCAATTTTAAGCGGCGAATTTAAAAGCTTTTATTCAAAAAGAGAAAAACTTGAAGAAAAAGCAAAACATTCTATTAAAAACAATAATAAAGAAGAAGTTAAAAAAGCTGTTTTAACAGCTTCTATTATAGGGGCAGTGGCGCCAATTGTTGTTTCAAATGTTGTGAAAGGAAGAGGCTCTGAACTTATTGATACATTTCAAAAATCTTCTTCTATAAAAGAAAAAGTTAAATCTGCAGCAAATTTATTTGAAGTTAAAACATACGGGCAAATTTTGGCTTCTACATTTGGGGGTGTTATGGCAAGTGTGGCGGCAGGCGTTAAAACGGATAAAAACCCCGAAAATAAAAATGCAAAATATAAAGAAGGAATTTTTGAATTTTTAAACAATATGACCCCAACCACATTTGTTGCTATTGGCGAAGGGTTAATTTATAAACATGAAAATAATTTAAAAAATGCAGCAGGGAAATTAAAAGATTCAGACAACAATAAAATAAAATTAATGCGCGCAGGTTTAATTATAGGCTCTGTTGCAGGCGGAATGTTTATTGCAAATAAAACTTCAAATAAAATTAACGAAAAATGTTTTAAAAAAGAAAAAGACGAAAAGAAAAGAGAATTTAAAATTTGCGATTGTTTTGTTCACTTGGATGATCTTATAGGTTTATTTGTTTTATCTAAAAGCCCTGCACTAAATGCTATTGCAAATAAAGTTCAAATGGATAAAGCTCTTCCTTTCTTATATGCAAAATCAGGCTATGAAGCAGGAACAAGCACAAAAGAAGATTTTGAATGCAAGCCAAAAAGCGAGATTGAAAAATAGGTTTATATTTGTTTCTGCAAAAATATATTGAAACTTAAAAAGCAGGTTGGGCTTTTTGCTCAACAGTTAAGTTGGGTAGAAACTTGCAACCTGCAAGTTTAAAATTAAAAAAAGCCTTTCTTTTTAAAGAAAGGCAAAAATGAAAAGATAATTAAATTATTTCTTCGCCTGTGCCTGATACATAGCCCTTTGAGCAGCAACTCCATAAGGAATAGCCTGTTTGTCTGTTATCATAATGGTGAATAAATCAGTTAATTTTAAGCCCAATGGGTCAGAATATTTGTATGGTTCTTGACATGTGGCTGATGCCCCATATTTACAATTAACGTTTGCAGGGTTTGGCTTTCTATCTCCATTTACATCTACAACAACCAAACAAGGCGGTTTGGTTGTACCGTCAGGGTTATTATTTAATCCATAAGAACCACAACCGCCACACAGTTCCCCAGGATTATAGTGATCAGAATTTTGATCTCCATGATACCAAGTGTTTAAACTATCAGCACAAACTGCAATACTTGGATTTTCATACAGATATAATTTATTTGTATTATTGACTGATTCAGAAAGTTCAAATCTCATACCATCAGTTGTATAAAATACAGAATTGTATTTATTTACACCATTGGTGGGTCTAACTGCCCAATCATAATGAACACTGCTTCTAACAACAGCCATATGCCTTTGCAAATATCCAAACAAATTTGCATTATCATAAGGAGATTCACCATCTATTGCTATATTCATTGTAATTGCACTATTTAAAACAGAAACTGCTTTTCTTAGGCCAGTTTTAAATTCTTGTTGTTGAGAGTTTGAAATAACACTTGGAATTGAAATTGCAGCAACTACACCAATGATAGCTAAAGTTATTAAAACCTCTGCTAATGTAAAACCTCTTTTAAATCTTTTCATAATTAAAACTATCCTTTCATTGTTATTTTTTCTTTTGTTTTCTTTTGTTTTTTTGTTTTTAGCTTTTAAGTTTCTAATAAGCCTTTTAAAATCATCTGTCTTTACCGAAAGGTGAAGTGGAGCCAAGTGTAGCAATTGTTTGTTTTTTTAATTTAATCTTTTAATTTTAATCATCATAAG
>DVKW01000052.1 GCA_018715855.1 Candidatus Galligastranaerophilus intestinigallinarum | reverse complement strand
ATTTTAAGAATTGCAATTGCAGAGCTTGTTTATATTAAAGATGCGCCTGTTAAAGTTGTTATAGATGAAGCGCTGGAGCTTGCTAAAAAATATTCAACAGATGACTCTCCTTCATTTATAAACGGTATTTTGGCCAAAGTAGTTGAATCTTATGTTTAATTTTTTCAAAAAAAATGAACCTGAACAAAACCTTGAAACTGAAAAAAAATCTGCTTTTCAGTCTTTTAAAGATGCTGTTTCAAAAACATCTGATGCACTTGTTTCAAACATTTTAAACATTGTTTCAAATAATGAAAAACTTGATGAATTTATTTTGGATGATATTGAAACCCAGCTTATAAAGGCAGATTTGGGCGTAGATTTGGCGGTTTCAATTGTTGAAAAGATTAAAGAAAAAGACGTTAAGCCAAGCAACATAAAAGAATTTTTAAAGGCCGAATTTGAAAATATTTTAAATGAAGCAGGTTCAAATAAGCTTAATTTTTCATCGGATAATTTAAACATTTATTTTGTTGCAGGGGTAAATGGTGCAGGCAAAACAACCCTAATAGGCAAACTTGCCCATAAATTTAAAACGGAAGGCAACAAAGTTTTATTGGCTGCAGGCGATACATTTAGAGCTGCTGCGGAAGAACAGCTTGATATTTGGTCACAAAGGGCAAATGTTGACATTGTTAGAGAAGATAAGGCAGATTCAGCCTCTGTTGTATATAGAGCAATAGAAAAAGCACAAAATGAAGGCTACAACGTTCTTATAATAGACACTGCAGGCAGGCTTCAAAATAAATTTAATTTAATTGAAGAACTTAAAAAAATTAAAAATGTTATAAATAAAAAAGCGCCAAATGCAGTTTTGGAAAGCATTTTGGTTTTAGATGCCAATTTGGGGCAAAACGGTTTAAGCCAAGCAAAAGTTTTTAGAGAAGCAATTGATTTAACTGCTTGCGCCCTAACAAAGCTTGATGGTTCATCAAAAGGCGGGGTTATTTTTTCAATTGCAAAAGAATACAATATTCCCGTTAAATTGGTTGGCATTGGTGAAAAAATAGACGACCTTAAAAACTTCGATAAACAAGAATTTATTCAAGCAATTTTTGGTTAGAATTAAATGTTTCCGTCATATCTCGGGTCTTCAGGGTCAAGGTAGCACCCGCCGGGGAACGAATACATATTATATGGCGGGTAATCTGTGGCGCTTGAATATCTTGTTTGCTCAGGTTCCGGTTCTTTGCCCTTATGGTAATTGGGGTTGTAATCCATGCGGCAAAGGTTTGTATATTGTGTTTCTTGCCCTTTTTCTTTTGTTTTGCTGGTGCTAAAGTGTTCTTTAATATATGGTGTACCATATTTATTTATTTCATTATTTGCTCTTGACATGCTGCACCTTGGCAAACCTGCTTCATTCGACATTGTTGGAATATAGCCTTTTCTCATAAGCAAAATAAGATCATCGGTAGATTCTATTCCTTCTCTTTTGCTTTCGCTTATGAGTGGTATATTATCTGCAAAATAAAGATATTTAATGCCGTCATCAAGCGGTGATTCCGTGCCGGGGTTTGCTGCTTTTCCAAATCCTTCAAGTTTATTTCTTATTTTAAAATATAATTTTGCCATGTTGCCCGTGCCTTTTTCTTTGTCAAGTCTGCTGCAGGCTTTTGGAAATGACCTTGCTATTGAATCATGGAATTCAGGAAAAATGGTTTGTGTTTGCTGGTAACAAGCAAGAGTTGAAATGCACACGGGAACCATTGCACTTATGGCTTTATCCGTTGCCCTTGAAGTGTCATAAGAAAAGCGTTCAAGGTTTTCGGGGTTATTTCTTGTTAAGCATTCCGCAATAGGTTCTAATAATTCGTATGCTATTTCATCATTTTCATTTAAAACACCCTTTGTTAAACCATACGGCCCATATAAGCAAGGCGGTTCAGGTTTTAGGCTCGGTTTTTTTGCCGTTTGATTTCTGTTAAAAAACCACCCCTGAAAAGCAATGTTGTTGGGGCTATTGTTCAAATTGGTTTCCTTGTTTTGTCCTATATTTGAAATTGAATTTGTTTTGTTAAAGTTATTTTTTCTTTTAACATCAGGTTTACAAAAAAGCCCTATTTTTTCAACAGATAATCCCATATTTACACCTTCTTTAACATGTGGCAAAACCAGATTTTAAGTATATCAATTTTATCAAATGAATATTTTCTTTGCAAGAAAGAGGCAAAAATTAGAGTTAATATTTATTAATATTTTTATCCCGAAAAGCTTTTTCAGTAAAGGGTTATGCCCCAATTTAAAATGCCGGAATTTAAAACCTTTACAATTAATATTAAGGAGGGTTTTTTATGTATAGAATTATTGCCGATAACAAAGAAATTAATGCAACCAATTTATCCGAGTGGCTTGTTGAATATAAAAATTTAATATTGCCAAAAAGAAAATTATTGGGTGATTACTACGACGGGAAAAATGAAATTATTAAGCAAAATGCGGTTCAAGGCAGGCCGAATTATTCAATAAACGTGAATATGGCAAAATATATTACAGATGTTGCAACTGGCTACACTTTTGGAAAACCTTTAACGTACAGCATTTCAAAAGAAGAAGGAAAAAAAGCGCTTGAAAATTTGGCCTTAGTAAATTCTGAAAATTATGCGGAAGAGCTTGATTACCATATAGGCGGTGATATGTCTGCTTATGGAGTGGGGTATCAGCTGGTTTATCCCGATAAAAATTCAAAAACAGGCGTTAAATATAAAAGGCTGGAACCATTAAGAACTTTTATGGTAACGGATAATTCAATAGAAGAAAATGTTTTTTGTGCAATATATTTCCACGATTATATTGAAAACAAACAATGCAAAACAAGAGTTTATCTTTGGGATGAAGAAAACGTTTATACATTTGATGGCTTTTCAAATTCTTTTTCGCTCTCAACTAAAACAAAACATTTAATGGGGCAAATTCCCGTTATTGAATCTTTGAATAACGATGATGCATTTGGCGATTTTCAAATGGTTCTGGATTTATTGGATTCTCTAAACTTGATGATTTCAAATAACACAGATGACCTTCAGTCTGTTTCAAATGCTATTTTGGCTGTAAATGGCGGTAAACTTGGCGAAGAAGAAATTAAGCAGATAAATAAATATAAAGTTGCAAATTTGCCAACGGGCGCTAATATGCAGTGGGTTATTAAAAACACAAATACAGAAGGTGTTTTGGGGCAAATTAAATATCTTTTGAATTTTATTTTTCAAATTTCAATGGTGCCCGATTTATCCGATGATGCTTTTGCAGGCAACTTATCAGGCGTTGCAATGCAATTTAAAATGTGGGGAATTGACCAATTGTGGACATCTAAAATAAGAAAATATAAAACCTCAATAAATAAAAGAATTAAAATGACGCTAAGAATCCTTGGAATAAATGAAGCCTTAGCAAACGATATTCAAGTTAATTTTTACAGGAATTTGCCCGAAAATATGGCGCAAGATTATGAAATTGCAAAAAATTTATCAGGTGTAATTTCGCTTAAAACATTGTTAAAAAATCTTTCAATAGTTCAAGATGCAGAAGAAGAATATAAATTAATAAAAGAAGAAAAGCAAAATAATCAACCGGACCAACCTAATCCCCAAACCCCATAAACTTCTTATTTTGAAGGGAGTGGTGGCACGCATCCTATAAACGCACATTGCACTTCGAATTTTGAAGTGCATTTTTTTATAAAAAATTGTGGTAAAATAGTTGTATGAAAAAGATTTTTATATTGTTACCGTTAATTTTATGCCTTACCATAACACAAGTTTATGCGCTTAATTTTGGCATGTATAAACCCGAAGAAGATTATGGACTTATAGACGGTTTTAAAATTAATGCCGGCAAAAAAGACAGAGCCGAAGGCAAGGAATTTATTCAATTAAGGTCTGATATCCCCGAGGAAAAAGCAAGGCTTGAAAAAGAAAAAGCTTCTTATGAAGCAAACAAAGACCAAAAAGCAGATGATGAGTATCAAATGTTCAAGTTTATGCTGGATGATACCATTCCTTTTTAACTGGCATTTTCTGTTTGCAAAAGTTTACAAATTTGCACTTTTATTTATTTTTCTTCAAACTGTGGAATATTACTATTGTAAAATAAAGGAAAAGAAAATTGAATAAAAAAGGTGCATTTACTCTTGCTGAGGTTTTGATAACTTTAGCGATTATTGGTGTCGTAGCTGCAATTTCAATACCAAGTGTAATTTCAAACACACAACAGCAGGAATTTAAAACCGGTTTAAGAAAAGCGGTTTCTGTTTTAAATTCCGCAATAACAATGAATATGGCGATGGAAAGCGAAACACCCTATGATAACGCCAATTTGTTCGGATATCTTCAAAGACATATGTCTGTTATGAAATCAACAACCGATATGTCTACTTGGTTTGTTGTTGAATCAGCTAACGGCAAATACATTGTAAATTCAGCCTTTTATACAACAGATGGTATGAGATATGAATTTAGAAATTATAAAGGCGTTGAAACTTCTGCTGCAAAGGGCGGCGTATTCAGATTATATGAAACGGGCGAACCCATTTGTATAGCAGGCACTTCATCACGTGGTTTAAATGTCGATAATGAAAGAGATTTTGATATAAACCACTGTGGCGGCTGCGGCAGCTTGGGAATGCCAAATAATCCTTATGGAACAACAAAACCCCCTTGTATGATTATGGTTGATGTAAATGGCGACAGAAAACCAAACCCTGCAAACATTAATTGCAGATATACATCTTGCATTAAACCTTATAAATATTCAGACCCTCTTGGTTTAAAGCTTACGGATTTATTTACGATTATGATAACGGACAGAGAAGCAATTCCTTTTGGTGTTGCTGCTCAAAGAGCAATGTATCAGGCGCAAGCAAAAAAATAAAATTTTATTATATATGCTGAATTTTAATAAACGGCTAGCTTGAGGCTTTTTCAAAAAGTTTTTCATATAACTGACAGTTTAAATTTTCAAGCTCATTTTTATACCAAGCCAGAAATTCTGATTCTTTAACCATATTGCGTCTTTCGCCATATGAAAGTTTTCCGTCGTTTATAATTTTTGAAGCTTTGTTTTGGGCTATGGATGATTGGTACAAAGCGTTTAGAGAATAAAATAAAGATTCATATTTGCATCCTTCCATATACACCTCTCTTGCCGCTTTTAAGCTTTTCATAATTTCTTGTTTTGTTTTGTGATAATCTTTTATATCTTTGTATGTTACTGATTTAATAGGTGAAACAAAACATTGTGTTCTTCTCAGCTCTGTTATCACAGAGCCCATTCTCTTGGAAATATTGTCTTCCGTTTCTTCTTCAAAACCGAATAAAACATCTGTTCCTGATAACATTGAATATATATCAGGAATTTCTCTGTGCTTCAGATGTCCGGTTTTAATGAAAGTTGTGCCAATATCATCCATATAATTTCTCGGCGATTGTTTGGCGTTTCTTAAAATCCATTCAAATGCACTGTTGTTTCCATATCTTCCTGCAAGCTCGTTTTTCATTAAAGAACGCCAAAAAAGCGCATTTTCTTTTTCATAAGTTAAAAGCTTTTGTAAATCAGGGTCGGTTTTATCGGCACATAAACTTGAAGCATATTCTGCCATTTTGTTGCTGTCTTCAATTGCGTGTAAATAATATACAGGCGCAGACATTATATTATATAGGTCATCTTGTTTTCTTGTGTCCATTGCAGATAAAACGAACCTGTGTGTGGATAAAATTTGCATTTTCATTGCCTGAAGTTTTATCATTTCATCTGAGGGGTTTTTTAAATATTTTGCCATCAACCCTTCATATTGAATGATTTCGGGCCTTGCTCCCTGTTTTGAAAATTCTTTTGCTCTTTTTAGGTGGTATTTTGATTTTTCGCTTAAATATGTTTTAAAAAGCTCCCTTGCCTCGTTTTCATCTATTGTTGTTAAATAAGTGGCAAGGTTGGCTTCTTCAAACATTTGCGCATTTGATGGGGCTATAAAATACGGGACTTTGTATTTTTCTGCATTAATTCTGTGTGTTTCATCCCCTTTGATGTCAAACCTGTCGCAATATTGAAAGTCTAAAAGGTTAACTTCGTCATCTTCCGTAATTAAACAATTGCACCTTGAAACATCGCCATGATAGACTCTTGCTGCATCAAGATCTGCCAAGCTTGATAAAATTGAGCTTAAGCTTTCTTTGTTCCATTTTATTTTGTCGCCATCAGGAATTTTGCCATCTACAAATGTGCTTAGAAGATAAAAATTTTCATCCTCGGTTTCAACATTGCCAATAAGCCTTTGTGCGTGTGTAAAACCGCTCGGTATGTTTAAAAGAGCTTTTGCTTCCTGTGAAAAATCGCCATTAATTGCTGCCGGTTTACCGGGTTTTGATTTTTTTATAACACATTTTGTGCCCTTTATTAAGTAGGCCTCTGCAAAAAGCCCTTGCCCTAATTTTTTGGCGTTTTTACCGTTTGTTTCTTCAAAAATATCAACCTGTTCTTTAATGTTATCAGGCACTGAGCCGTTTATAACTCTTGTTACTTTGCTTGTAAAATTTATTTGGTTATAACTGCTGACGGGAAAAATTTTCATCTATAAGTTCTCTCTGTAGCTTGTATTTATTTTTGTATATTCTTCTTTTGCAATCTTTATTGCATCAACAAGGCTTTTTGGCCTTGAATTGTCATCTTTATCAACAACAATAAACCTTTTTATGCCATCAAAATTAAATTCTTTTTCAAACTTTTTAATTTGTTCATCGCAAGATGATGAATTTCTGACAAAAATGGTTATTAAAGGAAGTTTTGAAACTTGTTCTCTAAATTCAGGCTTTGAAAAATCATTCGGCGATTTCATTTTGTCTATATAGTTGCTTAAATCAAGCATATCAAGGTCGTTTCTTCCATCTCCTGCTGCAATTACAAGGTCGCCCGAATTATTTTGAATTATATGGTCAACCATAAGTTTAACGTGGTGATATTTATCAAGAGTGCCGATTTTACCTCTTGTTTTTGGTTTTATTTCGACACTTGTGCCAAATTGCCACTCATTTGGCGCAGAAACAGAATTCACAAATGTTTCGCCGTTGTTTTCTTTTGTTTGAAAATTTATGCTGTAGCCTTCTTTTTTAAGTTCATCTGATAAGCCGTTTAATTCTTTAATATATTCGCTTCCCACAGGGGCTGTTAATCTTATTAAAGAATCGCCGTCTTTTATTAACGAAATGTAGTTTGTTCTTAATTCTTCAGGCAAATTTTCCACATCTTCCTGCAATGTCATATTGCCTCTGTAACCATACATTCCTTGATGTGTTTTAGGTTCTATGAGCACTGGACAGCCTGAAAGCCTTGAAATAAAAGCTTTTACCTTATTTTTAATTTTGAAACCATTCCAATTTATGATAAATTTTTTGAGCTGTTTTCTTTTAGATGTGTTTACATCCCATTCTTCAAACATATTTTCTTTATCTGATTCAAAATAATTTTGGGTATGGCATAAAAATTCATCGCCGCCGTTTGTTATAATAAGTTTATCGGGAGTTGGAATTTTTAAACCCTTATCTTTAATTTTTTTCATATAATAATTAAATTCACCCAAGTTTCTTCCGGTTGTTATTGTTAATTCGGTTTTTTTTACTCCTTTATCTGACGGCATTAAAAGTTTTTTAAATTCTTCAAAATATTTATCAAATGCGCCCTTATCAACCGGCGGGTTATCATTACAAATGGAATCATGGCCAAATTCTTTCGGCATAAATGTTCCGTCAAAGTCGGAAAAAATTTTTGTTTGGCCTGCACAAAAATGCGGCTGAGCATTTAAATTGGAATTTATTTTCATAACTTCTCTCTTGTTTTGTATATGTATTAATGCTTGTAAAGCTTTAATTTTGCCATTTTTCAATCGATTTTTTTAATGTACAATTTAATTGCAGAACTATAGGAGATTTTTTATGAGTATTTTTGAAGCAGGCATGATGGTTTGTTTTGGCGTAAGTTGGCCTATTGCTGCTTATAAAACATATAAATCAAAATGTGTTGGCGGGAAAAGCATATATTTTTCATATTTGATTCTCTTAGGCTATATTTTTGGAATTTTGCACAAAATTTTATACAGTATGGATTATGTTTTTATACTGTATCTTTTAAATACTTTGTTTTTGGTTATAGATATGTGTCTTTGGTATAGATATAAAGATAATAAGGGCTAATTATTCACCCATAACTTTTACAATAACCCTTTTTCTTCTTTGCCCGTCAAATTCGGCATAATATATCTGCTGCCAAGGGCCGAAATCAAGCTCGCCGTTTGTTATGGGAACAATAACCTCATGGCCTGTAAGAAGGCTTTTTAAGTGTGCATCGCCGTTTGTTTCGCCTGTTTTATGATGGTTATAATTAATATCAAAAGGCGCAAGTTCTTCAAGCCATTCATCAATGTCTTTTATAAGGCCGTATTCTGCGTCATTAACGTAAATTCCTGCGGTTATATGCATGGCGGAAACCAAAACCATGCCTTCTTTTATCTTGCTTTTTCTTACGATTTCTTCAACATCGTTTGTTATATTAATGTATTCACGGTGCTTTTCGGTGTTAAACCATAAATATTCGGTTAAAAATCTCATTTTAATATTTCCTTTTTTTATAAATTTTAACATTTTGCAAAACAACGGGCAAATTATTTTGATTATTATGCTATACCATAAAAAATATTATGAATAAAAAAACCGCCTTTTGTTAGGCGGTTTTTGTTGAATTTATTATAAAATGTTTGATGTAACGATGAAGTGAACCCTGCACCCTGAGGCATTTTCGGGTTTGTCGCCAATCGGAACACCCAAATATACGTTAGCGGATAAATACCTTGTTAATTTAAGAATTACGCCGCCACCTACTGACATCAAATAATCAGGGCCGTCATTTGAAGCATGCCTGTTGCCAAACCAGCCGATATCGTAGAAGCCTGCAAGCCTGATACTGTCATCAATGAATTTAAGCTTTTCAGGTAACATCATTCTTAAGAACGGAACAGGGAAACGAAGCTCAGCTGATGCCGTTGCGCCGTAGTCTTTAATAAAGAAGCTTTCTTCATAACCTCTAACTGATGACATACCGCCAATGCTCATTCTTTCTGAAGGCAATAAAGCTCTTGAAGCCCATTGGCCTCTTGCTTGGATAATACCTGTTGATCTGAACGGCAACACTTGAATTCTTGCAATGTTACCCATAACTCTTACGCCTCTGTTGGAAGGTATTGAGTGTTTGTATGCACCTTCCATACCAAAGTCAAGCTGGTTTGTTGCACCAAACCAATCAAGCCCTACGGATGTGCCGACATTTGCAAACCATTTGCCGTAAAAGTCATCTTTAATGTTTGTTAAGTTAACTTTAAGGTTGCGGCTTCTGTATTTATAAAGGTCCATGCCGCCAAGCCAAGTGGTTTCGGTGTTTCTTAAATCAAAGCCGATATCGCCGTATAATTTGTAGTTGTCTGTTTTAATTAATCTTCTTGATAAAGTGAAGAATAAGTTATGTGATTTTGATTCCAAATCTAAGAAATCTAAACCGCCGCCTGCAACAGAAGCTCCGGAATATGAATAACCAACGTTCAATTTGGTTTCTTTTGTAGCTGTTAAAGGCACGCTATACATAACGCCTTGGCCGATTGAATGTCTTGCCAATGTCGTTGTTGAATATAATTGGTCGCCAAAGCCTGTCAGGTTATATAAACCTGCAAAAAATACTGCCCTGTGCAAACCTGTTGCAGATGTGCCCATATCGTCCCATCTGAAATCAAAGTCAAGCGGGAATCTGTCTTTAACCGTTAATTCCAAATCGGTTAATTCGGCCGATTCTTCATTGTCTTCCAATGAAATAGAACCGTGCATATACCCTGAAGCATTTAATTCTTTCAGAGATTCTCTGATATCGTTAACATTCAACAGGCTGCCTGATTCAATGTATTTATCTCTTAAAAATTGGTTATTAAGATAAGATGTTCTGTTCCATTTGTTTCCGGAAACTTTAACGTTACCGTATTTACCTTCCATAATGTTGATAACAATATTACCGTCTTGAACCCTTTGCGGTGCAAGGTATGCAACAGATGAAATATATCCGTGCTTTTGGTAATGTTCCGTTACCATATTCGTTAAGCCTACCAAATCGCCAACCGTAACCCTTGTGCCTATTTTATCGCATATCAGGTTCATTAATTCTTCTTCGGTAAAGGCTGTATAACCTTTAAATGTAATTGAATTTAAAATAAAGCTTGCTTCTTTATTCGGGAGCTGGTCAACCTGAGTTTGAAGCTCTTTGTTCATAATGATTTCACCCGAATCTTTATGCTTTTCTTTGTTTTCTTCACTTGCTTTAAATTCGTATTCCTTAAACTGTATAAGGTTGGTAGTATCAATAACGCCTGCGTCAAAGTTACCAACAGGATTAGTAAAGCTGGTTGCCGCAGTGTCGGCATAAGCAGGAAGTGTTTGAATGGCCGCAGCTGAAACCACGAGGGCCATCAACGGAACTACCTTTCTTAAAAATACATTGTTTCTCACCTTTGAAATTCCTTTTCATACTTGTCGTATTTCAAAATTGCGATAATAGCGCAATTTTAGGCATTAATTACACTTACAAAATATAATATATGGCAATATATATTTATTCAATAAGCTAAATAAATGATATTTACAGGTTACAAAATAATATTCCACTAAACATTTTTTTGCAACATTTATATTCAACTATAAATCTCATAAATTTAAAAATTTGCTAAACTTTTTTATTTTTTTGCCGATATATAGAATAAAAGTAAAATTTATTTACAAAAATTTACAAAAATCGCGGCAAAAAACTTAACAAAAGGGCAATTTATTTTTTTTACATGTTTTCTATTTATTATACACTAGTGATTTGTTACTTTTTAGGTAGTATAATTATAAAGCACAATATGAACACAGATTAGAAAGGACATATGATGAGCACTCGTTCCAAATTAGGAATTAACAAAAAGAGAATTACTGCATTTTTGGCATTATTAAGCTTTGTTTCTTATATGCCGGTTAGCTGCCTTCCGGCTTTTGCAGTCAATATAGATGCAGGTACTCTTCCTGACTTAAATAATGCTATTAACGGTAGTGTTGATGTTAACGGAAACAAAATGGATGTTAACGTTATTGGCGGAAAAGGCACGGTTGGCCAATTTGACTGGAACTCTTTCAACGTTGGTAAAGATGCAACAGTTAACTGGGTATTCAACGCAAATAACCAAACCGCTTTAAACAGAGTTTTAAATAGCGGCGGCATTTCATACATCTATGGTAAATTAACCGAATCTGCAGGCACAGGCTGCCCTTCATGTGTTAATACAAGTAAAGTTATATTAATTAACCCCTCAGGTATCGTATTTGGCAACGGTTCACAAGTTGACTTAAACTCATTTACTGCATCAACTTATGATATTAAAGGTGCTAAAAATATTGAAGATTTGTTAAAAGACCAAGAAGCATATAAACAATATGCCGGTACAGGCGGTACAACAGGCACATTGTTTGATATCGCAGGTTATAACAAAACCGTTTCATTCGTTGCAAACGACAATATGGTTGATGGCAACGGCTACATTACAGGTGATGCAACCGGCACAAAACTAGCTTCAATTATTGCAGACGGCGCTTCAATTAAAGCAAACAAAACAGTTGCAATGGTTGGCAACAAAATTGATATCCAAAATTCAGATATCAGAACAACATATACAAGCACTCCTAACACATCAAATGCTACTCAAACAAGATCAAACGTTAAATTGGTTACAGGCGATGGTGTTAACTTCTACTATACATCAGCAGGCAACATTGATAACAATGTTACAGTATCTGGCTCTGCTCAAAAAACATCAGGTCAAGAATATGGCATCAATATTAAGGATTCAGAAATCAGAACCGGTAATTTCTTAGCTTATAACGGCGTGAAAGATAACGGCAAAATTGATATTCAAAATTCAA
>DVKW01000051.1 GCA_018715855.1 Candidatus Galligastranaerophilus intestinigallinarum | reverse complement strand
GTATCTTCAACAGATTCTCTTTTTCCTAAAATAATTTCATCTTGTTTTATAACATAGCTTTTGCCGCCTAATTTTGCCATTCCGATTTCAAAGCTTAATCTTGTTCTTAAAGAAGGCTTTGAAAAATACATAACAAGATTTTTGCTTTTTAATAAATCCAAATTCTTGCCGTTTTTGGTTTTTTTCTTTAATTCAATTGCAAGGTTAATTAAATCTTTTAATTCGGATGAAGAAAAATCTTCTAAATTAATAAAATGCTTTCCTTTTAAGTTTTTAACCGTTTTCAATTTTTATCTCCTTAAATTCATACAAAAATACCCCAAAATTCCTTTAAATTAAGGCCTTTTAGGGTATATATACTTTTTAAAATGAAAATTAAAAATAAATTCTTTTTAAATTGCTATACAACAAAAGACCTTATCTAAGGCCTTGACGTCGTAATTCAGCAATTTTTAAAGAAATGTTTTTCATTTTTTCCTTTTTTTAAAATTTGATTTTTTCATTCTAAAGGTTTTTTTAAAATTTTGCAAGTGTTAATTTTACAATCTTTAATATAAAGTTTTTTATAAATAAATTTGTAAATTTATTGGAACATGCTAAAAACTTAATGTAGAATGTTTTTGATTAACTAAAATTGGAGCGTATTATGACCAACCTCACCGGTGAAAAGAAATTATTCCCAAAAACCGCCTTTGTTTCGGGCAAATGGGAACAAGAAATAAATGTTAGAGATTTTATTCAAAAAAACTATACCCCATATTATGGCAATGCAGATTTTTTAGCTGAGCCAACGGAAGCTACAAATAAACTTTGGGAAAGATGTTGCTTTCTTTTGCAAAAAGAAAGAGAAGAAGGCGGCGTTTTGGATATGGACACAAAAATAGTATCCACAATAACATCTCACGGCGCAGGGTATATTAATAAAGAATTAGAAACAATTGTTGGCCTTCAAACAGATAAACCCTTAAAACGTTCAATGCAGCCATTTGGCGGCATTAGAATGGCAGAAACAGCCTGCCGTTCTTATGGTTATGAAGTTGACCCTGAAATATCGGAAATTTTTACAAAATACAGAAAAACCCACAACCAAGGCGTTTTTGATGTTTATACACCCGAAATGAAGGCTGCAAGGCATAGTGCCATTATAACAGGGCTTCCTGATGCATATGGCAGAGGAAGAATTATAGGCGACTATAGAAGGGTTGCCTTATATGGTATCGATAGGCTTATTGAAGATAAAAAAGAACAGTTTAAATCTCTTGAAGGGGAAATGACGCCTGATAGAATTCAATTGAGAGAAGAAATAACCGAACAAATTAGAGCCTTAAATGAAATGAAAGAGCTTGGTTCAATTTACGGGTTCGACATTTCAAAACCTGCAAGAAACGCTAAAGAAGCAATTCAATGGTTATATTTTGGCTTTTTAGCCGCAGTAAAAGAACAAAATGGCGCCGCTATGAGTATCGGAAGAACTTCAACTTTCCTTGATATTTATATTGAACGTGACCTAAAAGAAGGTGTTATAACAGAAGCTGAAGCGCAAGAGATGATAGACCACTTTATTATGAAATTAAGGTTTGTTAAATTTGCAAGAACACCTGAATATAACGAATTGTTTTCAGGCGACCCCACTTGGGTAACAGAATCTATTGGCGGCATGGGGGTTGATGGCAGAACATTGGTTACTAAAAATTCTTTCAGATACCTTCACACTTTAGAAAACTTGGGAACAGCGCCTGAACCGAATTTAACCGTTCTTTGGTCAAAAAATTTACCTATGGGCTTTAAAAAATATTGCGCTCATATTTCAATTAAAACTTCATCAATTCAATATGAAAATGATGATTTGATGAGAGTAACCCATGGGGATGATTATGCAATTGCATGCTGCGTTTCATCTATGGTTGTAGGCAAAGAAATGCAATTCTTTGGCGCAAGGGCAAACCTTGCAAAATGCCTTTTATATGCAATTAATGGCGGGGTTGATGAAGTTTCAAAAGCGCAAGTCGGGCCAAAATATCGCCCTTGCACAGGCGAATATCTTGATTATGATGATGTCATGGCAAAATATGAAGATATGATGGAATGGCTTGCAGGGTTATATGTTAATACTTTAAATATAATTCATTATATGCATGATAAATATTGCTATGAACGCTCACAAATGGCGCTTCATGACAGAGACGTTAAAAGATATTTTGCAACGGGCATTGCTGGGCTTTCTGTTGTTGCAGATTCTCTTTCTGCCATAAAATATGCAAAAGTAAAACCTGTTCGTGATAATGACGGCATTGTTGTTGATTATGAAATTGAAGGCGATTTCCCGAAATATGGCAACAACGACGATAGGGTTGATGAAATTGCGGTTAAATTGGTTAGAAGCTTTATGGCAAAAATCAGAAAACATTACACCTACAGAAATTCAATTCCGACAATGTCAATTTTAACAATTACCTCTAACGTTGTTTACGGCAAAAAAACAGGCAACACTCCTGATGGAAGAAAAAAAGGAATTCCGCTTGCCCCCGGGGCAAACCCAATGCATGGAAGGGACAAAAACGGTGCCGTTGCATCATTAGCTTCTGTTGCAAAATTGCCTTTTGAAGATGCACAAGACGGCATTTCAAACACATTTTCAATTATTCCAAATGCTTTAGGTAAGGGCGAAATATTTGTAGGCGACCTTAACATTGAATTAAACGAAGGCTGCGCTTCATGCAGCATTAATTAAAAAGGAGGCAAATTATGTCAGATTTACAAGAACAAAATTTAATAGATATCTTAGATGGTTACGTTGAAAAAGGAGGACACCACTTAAATGTTAACGTTTTTAATCGTGAAACTCTTATTGACGCGCAAAAACACCCGGAAAAATACCCTCAATTAACAGTGAGAGTTTCAGGCTATGCGGTTAATTTCAACAAATTAACAAAAGAACAACAAGACGATGTAATTTCAAGAACTTTTCACGGTTCTATATAATAATATTTTTCAGGCGCCATAATATTTTGGCGCCGTTTTTTAAGGATAGCAAAATGGATTTATTTGGAAATATTCACTCAATTGAAACTTGCGGAACGGTTGATGGGCCGGGGGTAAGGTTTGTTGTCTTTTTTCAAGGCTGCCCCTTAAGGTGCGCTTATTGCCACAACCCTGACAGTTGGAAACAAGATATTAACCAAATAATGTCTGTTGATGAAATTTACAAAAAATATTCAGGTGTTAAAGAATTTGCAAAAGGGGGAATAACAGCCACAGGCGGCGAACCTTTGCTTCAAATTGATTTTTTAATTGAACTTTTTAAATTTTTTAAATCTAAAGGTGTTCACACAGCACTGGATACATCAGGCGCTTTGTTTGATTATAATAAAAAATTTGATGAACTTATTAAATATACAGATTTGGTTTTATTGGATATAAAATCGATGAACCCTATACTGCACAAAAAATTAACAGGGTATGAAAATACATCTGTTTTAAATTTTGCAAAATATTTATCTGAAAATAATGTTCCCTTATGGGTTAGAAGCGTTATTATAAAAGGGCTTACAAACAAAAAAGAAGATTTAATTGAATTGGGCAAATTTATGGCAAGGTTAAAAACGCTGAAAGCACTTGATATTTTGCCCTATCACAACATGGCAATTCCAAAATATGAAGCTTTAGGGATTAAATATAAATTAAAAGAAATTCCCCCCACAACAGAAGAAGAAGCCAAAATTGCAAGAGATATTATTTTAAAAGCTTATAATGAAAATAAATTATAAAATTTCAATCACGCCTTTTGTGTGAGCTTCATTTCTTTTAACAAAGAAATCTATTGTGCCAATTGGTATTTTAGCGCCCCTTTGGCCGCTGGGAGCGCACCTGCATTGGTCAAAATAGAACTTTTTAGTTTCAGGCCTTTGTGCAACATTTGGAATAACGAGTTCTTTTTTGTTTTTTCTTCCTTTTTTTGCAATAAAAGCAAGCATTGTTTCGCCTATAAATTTTGCACTTCTTTCCCCTTTATTATATTTTGAAAGCCTTGGCGCCGTTTCAATATATTCAAGTTTGTTTTTCTTTTTGCCCCTCTCATTTACAACAGAAGCGCAAAGAAGCTTGCCCTTTTTATCTTCCATAACGTAATATTGATTTTGTTCAAAATCATTTAAAAAGGTAATGTTCAGGTCAGGAAGATAATATGTTCCCATCCATTCTTTTGTATTAAGCGCCCTTTCCAATATTTCATTATCATTTGGTTCATTCAAATGGAAAATTTTAACTTCTTGAGGCTTATTGTTTCTTTGAATTGTTGCACTTGCAACAAGCCTTTTTTGAAAATTTAGGTTTAAATTAATCGGTTGTATATGCATTTTTTTATTTCGGATAATGTACACCTTACTAAAACATAAAAATAAAAAACCTGAACGGGCAAATTGATTTAAAAAAGCTTTTTTGGTAATATTTCAGAAGAAAACAATGGCTATAATTCATACTCTTTAAGTTAATTTAAACCAATGTGCGGAGGGGTAAGAGTGGGAAAATTAATAGAATGCTTATATAAAGCGGAATATAATATTAAAAAGAGTCTATGTAATGGAATTTTAAAAAATACAAGATGGGCAAGATATTTTAATTCTTTTTGGTTATATAGCGCCAAAAATGAGCAAACCATCAGTTCATTTAGGGGAATAAACTTAGATGATGAACGTGCATATTTTAAAATTAAGTCATTGTTTCGCAATAAAGTTGCAATGCCTTTTTTTGATATTTCTATGGGAACTTCATGCTCGTTAAATTGCAAACTTTGTTCT
>DVKW01000050.1 GCA_018715855.1 Candidatus Galligastranaerophilus intestinigallinarum | reverse complement strand
TCCTTTCATTATTTAATTGTTCTTGTTTTGTTTTTTTTGTTTTTTATCTTTCAACTTTTTATCTACCAACAATACTTATAAAATCATCTGTCTTTACCGAAAGGTGAAGTGGAGGGGCGGGAGTGACCTTTTTAGAGAATAGGCATTCTTTTTTTAAAAACCCATCTTCTTAATTAATAACGAAGCCCCGACTCTGAACAACTGAGGGGACAGATGATTTTAAAAGAAAAGGTTAAACTTATTCATTAAGCCTTGTTTTCTTTTCTTTTTGGTTCGTTTTTCTTTTCTTTGATAGGCGTTTGAAAAAAGAAAAGAAAAATGAACAAAGTAAAAGAAATATAAGACTAATCAACAAAGCAAGTTGATTTTAAAAGGCTTGTTGTTTTAAAAGTACAAGTTTTCACTAAACGCAACAAAATGTTCAATTTGTTGTATTTGAGCAAAAAGCATTGATACTATTGAATGAAAGGAAATATAAAATTATAAAAAAGATGAAATTTTATGTATTGAACAGTTACGAAAATAATGATAATATAAGGTTATAGAACTTGAATGCACCATAATGAACATTATGGGGCATTTTTTATATTGTTGATTTTTTTATGAATGCAATTGAAAAGGGCATTTTGTGCAGCGTGCTTTAGGGTGAAGAATTAAATTGTCCTCCAGGTCATACAATTTTGCAATTCTTGTAATTAATTTTGAACCGCAAACAGGGCAAATAGCCACAAAATTGCCGTTATATTGATTATTTAAAATATCTTCTTTTAATTTTTCAACCATTTCTTTTGATGTTGTTTCAAAGCTTTCATTTTTTTCATAAAGCTTAATTTCATCTAAAGAAACCTTTAAGCCTTTTGCCAATTTTTGCCTTATTGTTGTCGGCAAAAAGGTTTCTAAGCCTTGTTCAATGTTTGAAATAACATCTTCAGACAAGTTGCATTTTTTAGACAAACCGCTAACGGATAACCCCAATTTTTCCCTTTCATTAAAAACAAACTGGGCAAGGTTATCATATTTTCTGCCGTTTTTTTTCAAATGTTCATACACCATAATTTATGCCTTAGCGTGTTCTTTATCCCAAGCTAAAAGAACGCTTGCAAAGAAGATACTTGAATATGTACCAACAATAATACCTAAAATCATTGCAAGAACGAATTCTTTTGTTGTGGCGCCGCCAAAGAAATAAAGTGCCAATAAGGTGATTAAAGTGGTTAAGGATGTATTTATACTTCTTGCTAAGGTTTGGTTAACAGAAGCGTTTATAATTTCATCTGATGTATATTTTTTAGCTAAGAACCTGTTATTTTCTCTGATTCTATCAAACACAACAATTGTGTCGTGAACAGAAAACCCGATAACGGTTAAAACAGCCGTTATAAACAAGCTATCAATATACCAATCGAAGAAAATGCCCATTATTGCAAAAAAGCCTATAACAAAAAGTGCATCGTGAGCCAAAGTTAAAAAGGTGATAAATGCATAATCCGATTGGAACCTGAATGAAATGTAAACAACAATGCCTAAAAACGCAAGGCAAAGCGCCACAAGCGAATTTTTTAATAATTCAAAACCAAGTGACGGCCCGATTGAATTTGTTTGAACTAAAACGGGGTCTTTTACAACATCATTCATAATGTTTGTTACTTTTTCAATTTCAGTTCCTTTAGTGTCGCCTAAAAATGAGGTTTTAACGGAAATTATATTTTTAGGTGTATCGCTTGATTCATCTGCTTGAATTGAATTATTTTGAATTAATTGAGCGATTGGTGTTTGAAAACCTTCTTTAACAAGGTTTTTTCTTATATTTTCAATATCATCAATCGAAACTTCATCAGGTGTTGAATATTGTAAAATTGTGCCCCCCGTATAATCAATGCCCAATTTAACGGGTGCGTGGTTTGGTTGCGTCATCATTAAATAGCCGATTGCAATAATACAAGGTATTAAAAGAACGGCACTTATAAAAAGCCATAAGGGCCTATATTTTACAACATCTATTATATTTTTATGTTTCATTAAATCGGGATTTGCCATTTTATTTTACTCCTATTAAATTCATTTTCAAAAAAGCCGTTAATTCAAAACGCCGAATTTTGCTTTTTCTTTTCTTGTTTCAACAGCTGTATAAGATTTATTAATATCTGATGCTCTTAAACCAAATAACCCCGGGTGTTTTAATTCGCCTGTGCCAAATACAAGGTGCATTAAATTCTTTGTAACCGTTATAGCAGAAAACATACTAACTAAAACACCGATTGCAAGAGTTAAAGCAAACCCTTTAACTGTTCCTGTGCCTAATAAATAAAGAATTAAGCAAGTTATAATTGTTGACATGTTTGAATCAAAAATACTTGTAAATGCTCTGTCAAAGCCTGAATTAATTGCGGTGAATAAGCTTCTTCCCGTTTTTAATTCTTCTTTTGTACGTTCAAAAATTAATATATTGGCGTCAACTGCCATGCCTATACTCAAAATAAAGCCTGCAATGCCTGCCAAAGTTAGTGTAACGGGAATTATTTTAAATATTGCAAAAACAATAACCGAATATACACATAATGCAATACTTGCAATAACGCCGGGGGCTCTATAATAGAAAATCATAAATAACATTACAAGTGAAATACCAATTAAACCTGCAAATTCTGATTTTTGAATACTATCAGCGCCAAGTGACGGGCCAACAGAATTTTCTTCAATAATATTTGCACCAACAGGCAGGGCACCTGCGTTTAATAAATCTACCATATTTTTAACTTCACTGTATTCAAAGCCGCCATCTGCGCCGCCTGAAATTTGCGCTCTGCCGCCAACAATTTCTTCATTAATTCTTGGTGCAGATTGCAATTTTCCGTTAAAAAATATTGCCATTGGTTTTCCGACGAGCCTTCTTGTTAAATCTGCAAATTTTTTGGAACCTTCTGCGTTAAATTCAAGAGAAACAATCCATTCGCCCGTTGCAGATGTGCTTGCTGCAGCTTTTTTTAAGTCTTTACCCGTTAAACCGGTTGGCAACCATTCTTGATAGCCATCTATTGTTTGTCCGGGTTCTTTAAATTCCAATTGTGCCGTTTCGCCCAAAAATTCTTTTGCTTTTTTGGTATCTGTTATATTTGGAATTTCAACCATTAACCTTTTATCGCCAACTTTTTGGACAACCGTTTCGCCAACACCTAATGCATTAATTCTGTTTTCAATTGCATATTGCAAACTGTCCATAACTTCAGGGGTAATTTTCTTAACATCAGATGATGGAACTGCTTCTAAAACAAGCCTTGCGCCACCAACCAAATCAAGCCCCAAAGATGCGGGTTTAAAGTGAATAACTGCAATTGATGCTATTGTGATTGCAACAATAATCCAAAATAGTATAATCTTATTTTTCATAATGAGTAGAAACCCTCCAAAAAGTCTTTTTCTTATTTTATCAAAAAAATAAAAATGGGGTTAAAAAATAAAACACTGTCTATATGGTTATACCCATTTTGTGACAGTGTTAAATCTTTTCCTCTTTCCCTTTAAGCCTAAATAGCCATTCAAATTTAAAAACTTTTTTGTTGTTAATAATCTTTAAAAAATTCTCTTTCTCTAACTTCTTTTCTATCCCTTAAAACTCGGCAATATATGCTACCTTACAGGATAAATAAATGCCATCACTCCTTTCAAATTTCATTTATTAATAAACACCAATTATTGGTTTCTATCAAGTAAAAAACTGTTAAAAAATTTTTACATTTAACCATGCCCCCCTTAATTGTTAGCTAAATTCATTTTTAAAAAACTTAATGAAATTTTTTTAATAGTTTTTTACTTGATAGAAACCAAAAATTGGTGTTTATTAGTATATGAAAATTGAAAGGAGTGATGGCAATTAA
>DVKW01000049.1 GCA_018715855.1 Candidatus Galligastranaerophilus intestinigallinarum | reverse complement strand
GCAAATCTTCCAATTGAAAACATAATTGTTTTTGGTAATTTGCTCTGCCTGCTCTTAATGCCAAATATGGTGCACCAAGTTCATTTAGCCTTTCTGCTACAACATCCACTGCTTTATCCATTCTTGATGCCACAAGAACGGTTTTATTGTTTGCAATTAAATGTGCCACAAGGTTTACTATTGTTTGGCTTTTTCCGGTACCTGGCGGGCCATAAACTGCCAAAAGGTCATTTGTTTCAATTTTTTTCAAAACATCTTCCTGTGAATCGCTTAAAGATAGGGGTGTTACAGGGAAAAATGTTTTGTTTTCGTTTTCTTTAATTTTAATTTCTTTATTTTGCTTGTTATATTCATCCAATATAACGCCAAGAGATGTTTCTTTTATTATTCCGACAGGTTTTTCTGATATTTGGGTTAATTCATGCAAAACGCCTGCTGTTACTGTTGGCCTTTTTGTTAAAATAACCGATTGAAGCCTTTTTAAAATTAATTTATCTACATTTACTTTCGGTTTTTGTTTAACTATATCAATTGAATCCATTTCATCAAAATTAAATTCATCAACAGATTCAATTGTTTTTGAATAAAATTCTTCTTCATTTTGGTGAAGTTGTTCATGAACTGATTCGCCTGTTTCAATTTCAACATCGGGCAATAATGATTTTAGAGTTGATAAAAATATTTCAAGTTTTTCTTCATTTAAGGGTAATTCGGGAACAACATCTATTAACCCTTGAAGCATTGCATCAATTTCTTCTTCATCGTCTTTTTTCATTAACTGTGCAAGAGCGCCCGTGTTTAGAGAAAGCGCTTCTTCTTGAATTGAAATTGAAAGGTTTTTTCCCATTCTTTCAATTTTGCAAGGTGAATATAAAAGCGGGGTTAAAAATTCGTTGTTCTTTTTGGCTCTGCCGTTTTTGCCGACTAAAAAAAGGTAGCCGTATAATAAATATTTTTCTTTCAAGCTAACTTCCGCTTGAATCATTAATTCTGTTAAATAGGGGTTATCCCCTGTTACAATTAAGGGGGTGTCATATTTTGTGAAAAGTTCTTCGCTGCCTTCTAAAAACACCCATTTGTTTTCTTTATCACCTTTAAGGTTTCTAAAAGTTGAGCTTTGAACTTCTTCTCTTATACAATCGTGCAGATATTGAGAAATTCTTTTAATAAAATTTCCCATAAAAACTTTATTTACTGCTTTTGGTAATGTTTGAACTGTTGCTGGCATAATTATGAATTATACAGCTAAACAAAAATAATTGCGCTCAGTTAAATGTAGGAAAAATTTATTCATCAATATATATTTCTTCTATATTGTGGTAAACCCCGCCAAGTTCCGTTGGGTAAACATTTTTAAATTTTTTCCTTATTGCAACTATATTTATGGGGCTGTATAAATATATTAAGGGGTTATATTCAGCTACAATTTCTTGATATTTATTGTAGAGTTCATGCCTTCTATTTTCATCTAGTTCAACTGCCGCTTTATCAAAAATTTCATTTAATTCTTTTTCAAAAGGCAGCAATTTATCTGTTTTTTTATCGTCATTTTCACTTCTTTGGTTAAAAAGGTGAAGAGCACCTTTAGAGTGCCAAACGTTATACCCTGAATGGGGCTCTAAGGGGTTTCCTGTTAATGCTATTATAATTGCATCCCAATCAAGAGAATTTGAAAGTTTATTTACTAAAGAATTAAATTCAATGGGCTTAAAATTCACTTTTATTCCCAATCTTGATAAATCTTCTTTGATTGAAACGCCCGTTGCTTCTCTTTGGGTGTTGCCCGCATTTGTTAAAAGTTCAAATTCAACTTTGTTTCCTTTTTTATCGTATAAAATGCCGTCTTTTTTGTAAAAGCCCGATTTTTTAAGCAATTCTTCGGCAAGTTCAAAATTAATCGGGTGGCCTTTTGCAATTTCTTTATTTAAGTAAATGGATGGAATTCCTTCTGCCGTAAACAAAGGCTCTCCAACGCCCGATAATACATTTAAAACCAAATTTTCTCTATCTATAACGTAATCAATAGCTTTTCTAAAATTTTTATCGTTAAACCAAGCTTGTTTTATTGGGTCAACGTAATATTTCCCATTGTTTTTGTTTTTTCTTGAATTTAAGTTGAAAACAATGAAGCTTGTATTTGTTGTAGGGCCTAGGTTGTATAAAATATAATCAGATTTTTTTTCATCTTCCCTGTATTTTGAAATTAAACTGCCGGGGATTGTTGTTGTGTCTGTTTCTTTTGCTTCAAATTTAATAATATCGTTGTTTAAATCTCCCACAATTAAAACCAAAAATCTGTTTAGATAGGGAAGTTTTTCCCCTTCTTTATTTATAATGTAATAATTCGGGTTTTTTTCATAAACAAGCCTTTGTGCGGGGATATATTCTTTTAATTTAAAAGGGCCTGATGTTACAAGGTTTTTTGGCTTAATATCCGTTGATTGAAATGTTCTAAAGAAATTTTGCCCTTTATCCGTCGCAATTTTAAAAATGTGCTTTGGTGCAATTGGCATTGTAAGGTTTCTTAAAAAAGGCGCAAAAGGAACAGGCGTTGTAAATTTCACCTTGTAGTTATCAATTTGTTCAATGACAGGAAGCTTTCCAGTTACCATCATTGAATCTCTTGCGCTTGTATCTCCAAAGCCACCAAAAATTATTGTATTAAACGTAAAATAAACATCATCTGCCGTAATTTCCTTGCCATCCGACCATTTTAAACCCTTTCTTAATTCAACA
>DVKW01000048.1 GCA_018715855.1 Candidatus Galligastranaerophilus intestinigallinarum | reverse complement strand
TGGTTATAAAATGTATAAATATCAACAATATCGCCCCTTGCTGCAAATTCACCTATATCAAGCGCCATTGAAGTTCTTTTATATCCAAAATTTACAAGCGTTTGAATTAATTTTGAATAATCAAAATCTTTATCTTTTTCTAAAGTTATTTTATTTTTTAAATAAAATTCTTCTTTAGGGAACTTTTCTAAAACCGCCTTTATTGGCGCAATTACAAAGTTTGGCTTTTTAGATAAAATTTCATATTGTTCTTTATAGATGTAAAAATTTCTGTCTAAAACGGAATATGGGCTAATTTCTTGGTATGGAAAAATTTTAACGTAATCTTTTTTATCAAATAAGCTTTCATAATCTTTTTGATATTTAAGAGCAGATTGTTCATCAGGGGTAATTAAAAGAACTTTTTTATTTTTATTTAAAATATAGTTTAATAAAATTAATTTCAAGGGCGCATTTAGCCCGGACATTGAAAAAGCGCCCGTAAATTTTGAATTTATGAAGCTATTTACATTTGAAATATTAAAATTAAAAACGTTTTGAACCATTTTTTAATTTAAACACAAAAGAGCAGCGCCGACAACGCCTGAATAATCGCCTAAAAGCGCTTTTTTAAATTCCGTTTTTTTGGATGGAATGGGAAGCGCTTTCATTCTTGCTTTTTTAATTGTATTTAAGTAAAATTCATCAACAGATTGTATCAACCCGCCCCCTAAAATTATTAATTCGGGGTTATAAAAGTTCATAACGCTTGCAATGCCGCCTGATAAATATTCAATTGCTTCTACAACATATTGAGTAACAACTTCATCATGGGCATCAAGCGCACGTTTTATGTGTTTAGAACTTATCGAACCTTGTTTTGCAAGGTCTGTTATAATAGATGCCCTGCCTTTTTTAACGGCTCCTAAAATTCTTGATTCAATTGCAGTTCTTGAAGCATAAGCTTCTAAGCACCCGTTTGCACCGCAAGAACAGCTTCTGCCGTTTAAATCTACTATCATATGGCCTATTTCGCCTGCCGTTTCAGATGCTCCAAGATGCATTTTGCCATTTTTTACAATGCCTGAACCTATTCCTGTTCCTATAAAAATGCAGACAATATCACGAAAACCTTTGCCTGCACCAAAATTTAATTCGCCGATTGTTGCAACTTCAACATCGTTTCCTGTAAATACTGGGAGTTTAAATTCTTCTTCCAATGGGGTTTTAAAATCTAAATTTTTACATTCAAGGTTAACTGCATTAATTAAAATTCCGTTTTTTCTGTCCGTTTGGCCTGCTAAACCTAAACCAATTGATTCAATTTCTTCTTTTTTAATATCTGTTTTTTTAAGAAGTTCAAAAATTGTTTCTTTTGTGATTTCTAAAATTTGGTTGTTGCCACGGATTTTTTTGGTTTTATTTTTAACTTCATCAATAACTTCGCCCGTTTTAAGATTAACAAGCCCCGCTAAAATTTTTGTGCCGCCTAAGTCTATACCTATTGAATAATTTTTCATTCTTCTTCTTTTATTCCGATACTTTTAAGTTTTTGTTCGATTGCCCGCCACCAATGAAGCTTTTGCTTATAGGCATAGTGGTAGCCTTCAAAGTTGCCTAAGCTTATTTGTTTATCGTGGTTATCCAAGAATTTTTCAAATTTTTCTTGAAGTTCTTGTGTAAATTCTTTTCTATCGGTTCTTTTTGTGGTTAATACAATGGGTTCGCCAATTTCAGAAACAACTTCGGGCCTATCTTGCCTTAAAAACATAAAGCTGTTTGCAATGGGAACCAAATTAATTCCGCCATATTTTTCAACGGCCTTTTCAGCCACAAATGCAAGGCCTGATTGGAAAATTTCGGGTCTAAAATGTGGCGGTCTTATAATTCCTTGAGGGAACAATAAAAAGGCAGTATCAGGTGTATCCAGCGTTGTTACCGCATAATTAAGCGATTTTATTGCACTTTGTGCAGATTTTTTATTAACCGGAAAACAGCCGATGTATTGAAACAAAGGAAACCTGTTCATTTCTTCAATCATAAATCTGAAGCGCTTGTTTTTAATTATCATATGAACAAGATAATAGCCCCAAATGCCATCCCACCAATTGTTGTGGTTGGCATATAAAATCGTTGCAAACCTTTTATCGCATTTTTCCAAATTTTCTTTTCCCTTATACATTGCAGCATAAAAGCGGCTTTTTAACATTATGGGGAAAACAAAATTTGCAATAAAGTGCCAAAAGGGAACGTTTTTTGCAACCCTGAATTTTTCTTCTCTGTTCCTCTGTTTTGTGGGAGGAATTTTGGGATACATATGAATAGGAGCTTCATCTTTCATAACTTGATTTTAGTTAAAAACCCAAATTGTGTCAAACAGATAAAGACATTCCAAAAAGGCTTAATATAATTAGATTAGGCTTACAAAATATTGAAACAAAATGTAATAAATTAAAATAATTGAAATTGCAGCCATTTGTTTTTTAAAATAGCCCAAACTGAAAAAATATGACATAAAAGCAAGCATATAAATGTAGCCGACTGCGGTTTTATGCTTATCTTGGGGAACAAAAAGGGTTGGAAAGTTCATGTTTAAAACGTAGGGTAAAATTGTAACCTCTAAAATGGCAACAATTAAAAGCCCTGTGCCAATAAAAAATAAAAGTCTGTTCTTATCTGCTTTCATAGTTTAAATTCTAGCATAATTAAATTAAAAGGAAGAAAGTTTAAGAATGTTTTCAATTTCTTTGTGTTTTTCTTTTAATTTGTCAAATGTTCCTTCGTCTTTAATTTTGCCTTCTTCTAAATAAATTATTCTATCGCATTTTTTTAAGGTAGATAGCCTGTGTGCTATTGCTATTATTGTTTTTTCACCCTTCAGATTTGCAACATTTTCAGATACGAAATTTTCTGTTTCAACATCAAGTGATGATGTTGCTTCATCTAAAATTAAG
>DVKW01000047.1 GCA_018715855.1 Candidatus Galligastranaerophilus intestinigallinarum | reverse complement strand
TATAAATTTTATTTATCCAAGGGGCATATAGTTCAACAGACCTTAGGGAATATTTTAATTCGCCGTTGTCAACAAAACGGCATGGGTTGTTTGCTTCTTCATCTACAATTTGCCCCTTTAAAAAATTTTCTTTTCTTTGTTTAAAATTCGGGTCATCAAGGTTACACCAAAGGTAAACCAAATCTATTTTTTTATTCAGCAAAAAGTTTCTCCCATAAAAAATTATGGGAAAATTTTAAACAAAACAAATATTATTTGCAATTAAGTTATTTTAAAGCTGCTTTCGCCCCCTTTCTTTTTTTTGGTTTTTTTAATTAAACTCATAGCTCCATTCTTTTATCTCTTTTTTTGAAATCTCCCACTTGTTGTTAAAAGTTCTTTCTTGAACGCTGCAAAAACTGCAAAATGGAATGGGAGAAGCAATATAGGCTTTAATTTCATCTATATTTTTAATTGAAGATAATTTCAAATAATCATTTTCTTTTACTTCAACATTTTTATTAAAAAATTTATTAAAATGCCCAATATTGCTTACAACAGGGCATATATAAAGTTTTCCCTTATATATATTTATATTCGTGCAATTGTTCCCCTTGTGGCAATTTTTGAAATTAAATTCAAAATCTTGCATGCCATCTAAATCTAAAGGGAAACACCAACTGTTGTTTTCCTTTTCATCGCCATAAAATGTGCATTTAACCTTGTTTTTGTTTGCTAATTTTGCCATTTTTGAATAATCCAGCCCAAGCGGGTACCTTGTTATTGAAAGTTCAATTTTAAAATTGAATAATGTTTTCCAAAAAAGTTCTTTTTGGCTTAAAACCAAAAGCCCGTTTGTAATAAGCTTTATTTCAGAATTTTTAAAATATTTTCTTGCCGTTTTTAAAATTTTAATTAAGTTTGGGTTTAATAAAGGCTCACCCCCCAAAATGTGAATTGTTTCAACATTTCCTTCTGTAATTTTTTTAAGCATTTTAATATCTTTTTTAAATTCAGAAACTTTTAAAAAACTTTTTTCGGCTAACGGCGAAAAATGCACGCAACCTTTGCAATTTAAGTTGCAATGTTCTGTTATATGAAATTCAACAAGATGAAGAAAGTTTTTCATTTATAAATTGCTAACCCCCTTGTCTTGAAAATTTTTAAGATAGTATGCTGTTGCAATATCAACGATTTGAATAATTTGCCTTACTTCAACGTCATTTTCTTTCAAATTTGCAAAAAATTTCAAAAAATATTCGTTGTATCTTATTTTTTGGTAAATCGAAGCATAAAAACAAGAATTATCATTTTCCGAAAACCAAGCAGGAAAATTTATAATTTCATCTTTTGTTGTCATGGTATTAAACAAAGGTCTTGACCAAAAAGAAACATGAAGCCCGAAAATTGGTCTATATTCAAGGCTTTCCGGCGGAATTTTATAACCCTTGTTTTTCATAATTAAATACAAAAGTTCTTCATCGTTAATTTTTTTTGAGTTAATTTTTCCTATTGGATACATTTTATCGTATTTAATAAAATGAAGCCCCGAAAGCTTATTTTTATCTTTTCTTTTTATATTTGAAAAATCTAAATTATTATCATCTATATTTTTCAAATGTCCTATAAAAACATCATCCAAAACAAAAATGTCAACATCGCCAATATATACATATTCAGCAACGAGCCTTGGCTTTGTTATAAATCTGTAACTGCCTTCAAATATTTTTTTATCTTTTTTTATGTCAAGCTGATGAAACAAAACTCTGCCTTTATATTCCTTTTCATAAAATTCAATTAAATGCTCATATTTTTTTCTAAAAAATTTTTCATCCTCAAGGGCAATTTCCACAGCTGCTTCTTTGTTGAAATAGAGCACAAACAAAGGATACAAAATTGCAAATCTGTAATATTTTTTGTTTGCATAAGTATAAAATAACAATTTTGATTTTTTCGAAACATCTTTATTTAAAAAATTTAGAAAGTTTTTCATACGCCCTGCCTTTTGTGCGACTTTAAAATAAAATTTTTCCTATCTTCTCTTATGTTATTTATAGAAATATCTTTAACTTTAATGCCGTTTGAAAAAAGAACGTAAGAAAAAGAAAGCTGATCTCTTTTGGTGTAATTTTCAATAAAATACCACCACTCTTCCATTAATTTTATGATTTCTTTGCTGTTGTGTTTTCTGTATAAAACATTAGTTTCATTCAAGCCGTAATGTTTTGGCATGCATTTTTCAATTAAAAAGTTTTGCATTTTTTCAATGTTTTGAACATCTTCCTTTTTAAAAATTTCAACTGCCAAACATTCTTCATAAATGCAATCTCTTAAATTATGTAAAGGAACAAGCAAAGAAGCCCTTTTTTGTTCAATTGTTTTAAATAATTTATCAGATAAAACCTCAATGTTTGAATCAATCCAAATGCTTTCCTTGTATTCAGGGAACAAAATGTGCGGGTGGGTTTTGTGCCACCTTGCATTTTTTGTATTATCAAGTTTTGAGTATCTTATTTTTTTAATTTTCCAAACACCGATTTTTTTCTTTTTTAAAAGTTTTTTGTTGTCAGTAAATAAAATGTAGTCCATTTTATTATCTGCATATAAAACCCTTGGAACATCGTCATATCCACCTGTTGTTGCACTATATACAACACCTTTTATATTTTCTTTTTTGTAATTTAAGTTATATTGGATTGAAGTTAAAAAGTTTTTTAAATTAAGATAAAACTTAGATTTTTTATTTTTATTAACTCTAAATTTAACCCCTAAAATGGTAAAAACTTTGTGCTTATTTTTGTTTGTTACAACATTTTTTATTGAAAAAATTTTTTCAAAAAATGAATTATACCTGCCATATTGCCCCAAATCGTATATTTTAAGGTATTGCCAATTTTCTGATAACAAATAAGCAATTCTTGTGCCGCCTGCCATGCCCCCCAAAAAACCTTTGCATTTAGATAAAACATAAAGAGAAGCAAGGTATTCTAGCGCCAAATTATAATTGTGGTTTTTTCTATCTACCTTAATTTCAGATAAAAACTTTTCGCTGTCATAATTTGTTGAATACATATATTGCCTATTTTCAATTAAAAGTTCCCCAAATTCTTTTTCAAATTCTTCATATATAAATTTATCTTCCGTTGCTAAATAAACTTTTTTAAATTTGCCCTCAGCTAAAAGTTTTTTTGCTTCATTTATAATAGTTTTTGTATTTGGTTGAATAAATTCTTTGTAAGATTGCTTTTTAACATAATCCGTTCCTCTTAATAGCACCCCTAAAACATCGGTTTCACCATTAAGCGCTTCATTTGCCTTTTTTTCAAGATAAAGCTTTGTTTCATCGTTAAATTTTAAAAATTTATTTAGCTCGTTTTTAACATCAAAAGCTTTATTGCTATTTATATCTTTTGGAAAATAAAGGCTATGGCAGCCCACAAAGCCAACTTCCGGCGAAAATGTATCATTTGAAATATAAATTTCATCTTCATCTTTAATATCATTCAAGCCCAAGCCCATTGGCTGTTTTAGGTAATATTCCCAAACGTTATCTTTATATTTTCTTTTTTCTTTAAAATATTGGTTCTCGCAATGTTGAAGATCTACAAGGGGAATATAGCCATTTTTTATGGCATGCGCACAGTGAAATAAACATCTTAAAATCAAAGCGCCTATCCCAATGTTTGCTCTATTGCTTGTTATTATATATAATTTGCGTCCATCCATTGAAGCTTTCCTTTAACTCTAAATTTCAAAAGCCGATTTTTTAGGATATCTGTTTTGAAGAAATTCTTTTATATAATTTCTATCTTCATTTGTTGTGTTTTCAGAATCATTTATGCAATATAAATTTGGCTTTAATTTATCCAGAGTTTCTTTTACATTTCTGTTTTCAGGAAAAATTAAGCAAGAATCTTTTTTATATTCTTTTTTAATTAAATTTATAAGCCTTTTAATCGGGTTTAATTTGCAATCAACCTTTGAAACCCTTTTATATTCGCCTTTTTTATGTGCTATAAAATATTTTTGATAAATTGCACGTTCAACATTTTCTTTATTTCTAAAATGGGAATTAATTGTTTTGTCTATTTCACTTTTAAAAGTTTCATAGCAATTAATAACTTCTGATTTTAAATATGCATCTATATTATGGTGCGGTTCAAAATTCAGCATTAAATGAAATTTATTGTTAATTAAATTTTCTGCATTATTTAAAGCGTATTCATAAAGCGTATAATAGCGTTTTTTGCGCTTTTTTCTAAACCTTGAAATGGGAAACCCCTTTTTATTAAAGAAAAATTCTGGCGTTGTATAATCATTAAAAAAAGTGTCGTCATTTGCATATAAAAAATGTTCTTCTAAATTTTTTATATTTTTTATGCAATGTTCAATTGCAATTGAATTAAAAGAAGGAAGGGCAGATTTTGGCATTATTTCTTTATGATCAACAATTTTTATTTTTGGGTTGTCTAAATTTAACCAATCGGGAATTTGGTTATCTGTTACAATATAAATTTTATTCACCCAAGGGGCATATAATTCAACAGACCTTAGAGAATATTTTAATTCGCCATTATCTGTAAAACGGCATGGGTTGTTTGCTTCTTTATCTACAATTTGCCCCTTTAAAAAATTTTCTTTTCTTTGTTTAAAATTCGGGTCATCAAGGTTGCACCAAAGGTAAA
>DVKW01000046.1 GCA_018715855.1 Candidatus Galligastranaerophilus intestinigallinarum | reverse complement strand
CTAATGTGTTCATAACACATTGATGATCTTTCCAGTGTCTTTCTTCCCATGGAATATCATCATCTAAGCCGGGGTATTCAACAGTGTAGCCGTTAATTCCAGGGAATGTGCCTTCAACAGTCCAACCATCGTATGTTGAGAAGTGAACCGCACCGTTTAAGTTTGCGCTCATGCCGGATGTACCTGAAGCTTCAAAAGGCCTTAAAGGTGTATTTAACCAAATGTCTGTACCTTTTTTAAGTTTTGCTGAAAGTGCAAGTTCATAACCCGGAAGTACAACAACATTTTTCATTTCATAAGATTGTTTCAAAATCTTGTTGAACATTTCTTTGCCCATTTTGTCATCCGGATGGAATTTACCTGCAAAAATTAATTGAACTTTGTTTTCATTCAACAATTTTTCAATACGGGGTCTATCCATTAAAATAAGCCAAGCACGTTTGTAATCTGCAAATCTTCTTGCCCAAGTAATTGTTAAAACATTTGGGTCAAAACGTTTGCCTTGAGTATCTGAAATGTATTGGAACAAATCCTTTTTCATTTCAATTTTTGCGTTTAATAATTCTTCATCTGTTTCTGCGTTTGCAATTCTCGGGTCTTGCCAATATTTTTGGTTAACTGCGTTTGTAATAGCTCTAATCGGGCATCTTCCTTGAACCCAATCCCACATTTTGTTTGCAACCAAACCGTGGAGCTGAGAAACTGCGTTTGCAATTCTGCTCATTCTGAGAGCTGCAACTGTTAATGAGAAGTTTTCACCGCCCAATTCTACGGCTCTTTCTCTTGAGCAGCCTGCAAAGAAGCCTGATTCAAGCAAAGTATCAACCCAGTGAACTTCGTTGCCTGCAGCAACAGGGGTGTGAGTTGTGAATACTGTTTTCTTTTTAACAGCGTTAAGGTCGTCGTTATATTGTCTTAATAATTCAAATGCAGCAGGAAGTGCGTGGCCTTCGTTCATATGAATTACATCGAAGGGGTATCCGACAGCTTGAAGAATTCTTACACCGCCAACGCCCAAAACTGTTTCTTGAGCAACACGAATTCTTTCATCTCCGTCATATAATTTGTGTGAAATTCTTCTTGCCCATTCGCTGTTTCCGTCAACATCGGTTGTTAAAAGATATACAGGGCATGTGCCAAAAAGTTGAGGTTCAACTCTGTATGCTTTAACAATAACATCTTCACCGAAGATTTTAACCGTTGTTTGAACATTAATATCTGTTAAGAAGTCATAATGTTTTCTAATGTATGCAACTTCTACTTCACCTTTTTCTGAAATTCTTTGGTCGTAATAACCGTATGACCAAAGGATAGTAACGCCCACCATAGGCATTTGTAAATAACCTGCAGATTGCATGTGCGCACCTGCAAGGAAACCAAGACCGCCAGAATATGTTGCTAATGATTGGTCCATTGCGATTTCCATAGAAAAGTATGCTACATTTGGTAATGCCATATCAAATTCCTTATTACTGTACTAACTCTACAATTAAGATAATATCACAAAAGATTTTTGTATAAATAAAATTAACTAATTCTTTTGTATTAACTATCCGGTATTTAATTATAAATAAAACATAAAAAATGCGAAGTTTTTAATTAACATTTCTTAACAATTTTTGGCATAAATCATTCTAAAGTATTACTCTGTTAAAGAAAAAGCGTTTTTTGCCGATAATTATTTTGATGGTATTATATAGTTATCCCCGTTTATTGGTTATAATGAGATTATGTTTACAGTTGATACGGAAACAGAAGATATTGAATTAAAAAAGGTGGGATTGGAACTTATGTTTTTAACACCCGAAAAATGTTCCGACCCCAACGGTATCACTGCGGTTGAACTATCTAAACATCTTAATATGGATGTTGAAATTGTTAAAAAGAAATTGAGAATTTTATTAAATCATAATATAGTTAGAGTCATAGGAATTAACCCTAAACTTTGGAAGTTTGATGAATATAATTTCCAAAGAATGGACGAAGATGACCCTGTTTATAATCTTCTTTGTTCGTTTGATGACGTTGACTTTGACAGGTATTTTGAATATTGATTAAGCAAGACGATATTGTTGATATAAAAATTGAAAAATTGGTTTATGAGGGAAAAGGTTTAGCCCATATTGAAGGCAAGGCCGTTTTTGTTAAGGGGGTTTTGCCTGATGAACTTGTTCGAATAAGGCTTTTTAGAATTCATAAAAACTATATTGAAGGAAAATTAATTGAAATTTTAACCCCTTCAAAATTTAGAATAAAGCCAATATGCCCCTACAATAAACCCTGCGGTGCTTGCGATTTTAGTTATATTAATTATGATTATCAAATTGAATTAAAAGAAAATATTTTATCTGAAATTTTTAAAAATTTTGATGTTCAATTTAAACCTTTTATAAAAAGCGATGATGATAAAAATTACAGAATAAAAGCGCAATTTCCCGTTTCTGAAACCAAAAATTCAAAAAGGGTTTTAATAGGTTACTATAAAGAAAAAACCCACGATATAACAGACATTAAATTTTGCCCTTCACAAAAACCCATAATGGATGAAATTACAAACTATATTAGGGAAAATTGGAATTTTGGCTGCTACATTGAAAAAACAAAAAAAGGCTTATTAAGGCACGTTTTAATTAAAACATCTAATAAAACGGGGGATATTCTATTAACGCTTGTTTTAAACATTAGTGAAGAAGAATTCAGTTCAATAAAAAAAGATATTGAAACTTTTTCAGATAAAATAACCGAAAAATTTAAAAAAATTAAAGGGGTTTTGGTTAATTTTAACAACCAAAACACAAATAAAATTACAGGCGATAAAACCGTTTTAATTAATGGCGAAAATTTTATTTTCGAATTTTTGGAAGATAAAAAATATAAAACAGGCGCGCTTTCATTTTTTCAAATTAACCCAAAAACTGCTGAAAAAATCTTTAATTCAGCCAAAAATTTAATTAATAAAAAAGGAACATTGCTTGACCTTTATGGCGGCGTGGGCGCAATTGGCATTTTTATGAAAGAAGCTGCCACAAAAATCACTTTAATTGAAGAAAACCCTGAAGCCATAAAATTTGCAAAAGAAAATTTTAAATTAAATGAAATTTTAAAATATGAAATTTTTGAAGGAAAGGCAGATAATGTAATTCAAAAAATTATAAAAGAGAAAAAAACCTTTAATAATGTTGTAATTGACCCCCCAAGAAAAGGAAGCGACGATATCACATTATCAAACATTTCAAAAATGACAAATTCTCTTATTTATATAAGCTGCAACCCGATGACCCTAAAAAGAGATGCTGAAACCTTAATAAAATTAGGGTTTAAATTCATTTCGCTTCAAGGGGCGGATATGTTTCCAAATACTCACCATATAGAATGTCTTGCATATTTTAAAAAAGAAGGTGAAGAATGAAAAAATTCTATATAAAAACTCTAGGGTGCAAAACAAACGCCATTGAATCGCAAATAATTTCAGAAAACCTAAAAAAATTGGGGTTTATTGAAACAAACAAAAATGAAGCTGAAATTTACATTTTAAATTCTTGCAC
>DVKW01000045.1 GCA_018715855.1 Candidatus Galligastranaerophilus intestinigallinarum | reverse complement strand
TTTTATTGATGTTATGGTTAAAATTATGAAAGAAATTGAACTTGAACCAAAAAATTTCGATAACTACCCGTCTAAAACAGAAACCAGAAAAGTTGATGAAGTTTTGGCTGCAAGGCATCTTAATTTAAGATATAAAAATGACAACTAATTTAACGCTAGATGATTTTAACTATAATTTGCCTGAAGAATTAATTGCAAAATACCCGACAGAAAAAAGGGATGAAGCAAAAATGCTTGTTGTAGATAAAATAACAGGCGATATGGTTCATAAACATTTTTATGATTTTATTGATTATCTAAACCCTGATGATGTTCTTATTTTAAACAACACAAAAGTTATTCCCGCAAGGCTTTTGGGCAAAAAAGAAACAGGCGCAAATATTGAAATTTTTTTAACAAGATATTTAGGCAACAATGACTGGCAAGCAATTATAAGAAATTCTAAAAGGCTAAAAGATGGCGATATTGTTACAATATCAGACATTTTAAAAGTTTTAATCAAAAAAAAGGGCGAAGCCAACAATGATGGTAATATCCCAGAACATTTGGTTGAATTAATTTATTCAAATGGTTCAATGGAAGAAATTTTAAATAAAACAGGAAAAATTCCCCTTCCCCCATACATTCAAAGAGAAGTCGAAGAAAAAGACAAAGAAGACTACCAAACAGTTTATGCAAAAGTTTCAGGCTCTGTTGCAGCGCCAACTGCGGGGCTTCATTTTACAAGTGAAATTTTAGAAAAAATTGAAAAAAAGGGAATAAAAATCGCTTATGTTACCTTAAATGTAGGCTTAGGAACGTTTTTGCCCGTTAAAACAAATGATATTAATAACCACAAAATGCATACAGAAAGCTATTTTATTCCAAAAGAAACAGCTGATATTATAAACAATAAAAAAGGCTCTCTTGTGGCTATTGGCACAACATCTTTAAGGTGTTTAGAAGCAAATTTTAAAAAATATGGCAAAATAAAAGAAGGATATGATGAAACAGATATTTTCATCTACCCCCCATATAACTTTAAGGTGGTTGATAAACTTTTGACCAATTTTCATCTTCCAAAATCTACATTATTAATGCTTGTATCTGCTTTTTCATCAAGAGAAATTATTTTATCTGCATATAATGAAGCAATTAAAAACAATTACAGATTCTTTAGCTATGGAGATTGCACATTTTTAAAATGAATGTAAGCTTATCTAAAATTTTTAAAATATTTTTTTTAATAGGTTTGCAGCTTTTAGGCGGCGGATACGTTATTATGCCTTTATTAAAAAAATATTTGGTTATTGATAATAAATGGCTAAAAGAAGAAGATTTAATTGATTATTTAGCCCTAAGCCAATGTTTGCCGGGGCTTATAGCATTAAACATCACAATTTTTTCTGGCTATGCACTAAGAAAAATTTTAGGTTCAATTGTTGCTGTTTTTGCGCTTACCCTATCACCCTTTTTAATAATTTTATTTATAGCAGGGTTTATTTATAATTTTGCAAAATACCCGATTGTTCAAAACGCTTTTTTTGGAATCAGGCTATCTATCATAGTTTTAATTTTTTATATGATAAAAGATATTTTTACAAAATCCGTTAATTCAAAATTTACCGTGTTTTTATTTTTATTAATTCTTTTATCAAATATTTTTCTGCCCCTCGGCCCATCAAGTTTGGTTGTTTTAGCCATTTTAATTTCAATACTTTTCGGGCTTATTCAAGATAAAAAAGAAAGGGCAAAATTAAAATGATTAAAACTTTGCTTTTACTTTTTATTGAATATTTTAAAGCGGGAATTTTTTCTGTTGGCGGCGGGTACGCTACTTTGCCATTTTTATATAATATGGCACAAAACTATGATTGGTTTACAACAAAAGAACTTGTGAATATGATTGCCATATCAAATGTAACCCCCGGGCCTGTCGGGCTTAATATGGCAACTTATGCAGGGTTTATGGCACAAGGCATTATAGGAAGCCTTGTTGCAACATTTGCTGTTACAATAGGGCCTTTTATTTTGGCAATAACCGTTATTTATTTTCTAAACAAATTTAAAAATTCAAAAATAATAAAAGATATATTTTTAGGCCTTCGCCCAACAAGCTGTGCGCTTTTAAGTTGCGTTATGCTGCAATTAATTTTTGAAGATGTTATAAAAACAAAAGAACTTGTCAAAATTCCATTTAACATTGATTTTAGAGCGGTTATTTTAATTTCAATTTTATTTTTAACTTATAAATATGTTAAAAAACAACCAAGCTATGTTATTTTAATTGGTGCAATTTTAGGAATTATTTTAAATTTGCCTATTTTTAAATAAAAAAGCTATAATTTTTTTATGGAAAAGAAATTAAATTTTATATATCCTATTTTATTTTTAATTTTTGGGCTTTTTATATTCTTTCATCCGATGTTTTTTGATTTTTCAAAAATGGCGGGTGATTTAGGCGATGCAAGGCTTGTTAGCTATTTATTAGACCACGGGTTTTTATATTTAACGGGTGATAATTTTCATTCAAGCTATTTTAACATTCCATTTTTTTACCCTTATCAAAACCAGCTTTTTTATACAGATATTTTATTTGGCGGAACAATTCTTTATGTTCCCATCAGGCTATTTGTTAAAAACCCTTTTTCTGCCGTTCAAATTTGGCTTATTTTGGTTTCTGTTTTAAATTTTTTATCTTTTTATTTGGTTTCAAAAAAAGTTTTTAAATTTTCAACTTTAATTTCATCAACAACGGCTTTTTTATTTGCGTTTTCGCTGCCAAGGTTTAACCAAATTGAACATTACCAATTATTTTTGCAGTTTTATTCAATTTTTGCATTTTATTTTTTTATAACAGCAAATAAGAAAACATACAAATTTATTCTTTCTGCAATTTTTCTTGTTCTTCAGGTTGTAACCACTTTTTATTTCGGTTATCTTACACTATTTAGTTTGTTTCTTTTATTGTTTATTTTAATGCTTAGAAAAACAACAAGAAACAAAACCCTTAACTATTTAAAAGAAAATATAAAAGGGATTTTCTTTTTTGTTTTAATTTTAACAGTTTGCCTTGTTCCCGTTGCTTGTTATTATTTATCTGTCTCAAAAGGCTTTAAATATACAAGTTTATACCTTTTTTCGCCATTAAGTTTATTTTTATCTCACAGTTTTTTAGATAATAAAATTACACCTTTTAACCTTGAAGATTTTAATCAGGAACAAATAACGGGTTTTGGAATTTTTACAACCACAATGGTTTTAGGGGGGTTATTTTCACTTAAAAAATATAAATTTGAAATTTCGGTTTTTATTTTATCTCTTATTATTATGTTTTTATTTTGGCAGGTAAATATTCTTTTATATTTTTATGTTCCGGGAGTATCTGCAATTAGGGCTGGGGCAAGAGCTATATTTATTTTGCTTCCCGTTTTTTGTTTTTTGGTTGGAAAATGTTTATCTCATTTGGATAAAAAGCATTTCATTATATTTTTATTAATTATTTTATTAGAACAGATTCCTGTTAATAATGCTTTTAAATGGACGAAAGAAGAACACATAAAAAGAATTGAAAGGTATGAAATTAATTCAAATTGCCCGTCTTTTGGAATTTTTGAAACATCAATTGCAGGGCAAATTGATGCAATGTGGCTTTCAAATAAATACAAAATACCAACAATAAACGGCTATTCGGGTTTTATGCCGCCCGTGTATATTTTTCAAACACCCCCAAGATGTTTATTTGAAGCAAATAAATGATTTTTTTCACCCCTTGTTATAATTAAAAGGTTTATGGTAAGATAAATATAACACTTAAGGAGAAATGGCCGAGTGGCTGAAGGCGGCACCCTGCTAAGGTGTTATGTGGAGTAATCTGCATCGAGGGTTCGAATCCCTCTTTCTCCGAATTAAATTAAGCACCCTAAAAACGGGTGCTTTTTTGCTGAAAGAGGGGTGAAGAACCCGAGATAAAGGGTTCGAAGCGGATTTTACGTAGCACGGATGTGAGGTGAAACCGAACGAAGTGCGCCAATGTGAACGAACGGCGAAGCGGCTGAAACCTTTTAAGGTTTCAAAAGCGAAGCTAAGAGAAGTGAACCGCTAGTAAAATCCAAGAATCCCTCTTTCTCCGAATTAAATTAAGCACCCTAAGAATTGGTGCTTTTTTGCTGAAAGAGGGGTAATTACCCCAATTTTACTTCCAAGGGTATATTAAGCTCAAAATTTCTTTGGGGCGAAGCCTTAAAAAGAAATAAACGCCCCCTCTTATTTTTGAATTAAATTAAATGTCTTAGGGTGTTTCAAAAATAAAAATATGATAAAATTTAGTTGCTTGAAT
>DVKW01000044.1 GCA_018715855.1 Candidatus Galligastranaerophilus intestinigallinarum | reverse complement strand
GTTGAGTTCAGATGTAAAATTTAACAAAAGTTCGTTCATTATTTTATCTTATCCAAATTTTCTTTAATTGTAATTTCGTCTGCCAAACCTTCAATTTTATTTACAACTGCGCCGTTTTTATCAAGAAAAACAATGGTAGGCACAACTGTTATTTTGTAAGTTTCAATCATTCCGTTTGTTTTATCGCTGTTTTCTGAAACATTAATTTCTTCCAATAAAACTTCTTCTTTATAATCGCCAAAAACTTTATCAACGGCTTCTTTTACTTTTTTGCATTCAGAGCACATGGGAGATGAAAATTTTAAAAGTTTTCCTTTCATCATGGTTTCTTGCTGCATTGTATTATTTGCAATTGCAGAATTATTGTTTGCTACATTTTGCAAAATGAAAAATGTAGCCAGCGGAATAATAAAAACTAAAAGAATTATAATTCTATTTTTCATAAAAAAATGTCTCCTTAATATGTGATATGAAAATTATAATTCGGTTTCAACATATATAAACCGCCCTGTTGATTAGCCTAAATTGGCAAAATTAAATTTTCATAATGCCGATAAGCCTTGTATTATATTTTTCCCAAATAATTTTATAGGCTTCAAGTTCTTTGTCATATTCCATTTTAACAGTTGAATGAAAATATGTTGAGGGGTCTTTCCCTTTTTGATATTTCTTTTTTCTTCTTTTTAATTCTTTGTCTGTGTATATAGGTTTATATGTTTTTTTAGATGCAATCATAACGCCGTAATCTAAAGACCTTGAAGCTGAATTTGGCATAGATTTATCTTTTTCATCACCCCATTCATAATCTGTGCCGTATTCATTTATAACTTCTCTTTTAATAATAGGGATTTTAGCTTTAATTTCATTTGATTGAACAAACATTAGATAAGAAAAATCAGGGTCTGCCACAATTTCATAAAACCCCCTTTTTAGCCCAAATCCCCATTTGTTTAAAATGTCAAATTCCAAAGTTAAGGTTGGGTTTGAACTTGCTTCAATGTCATCTTGATAAACGGGTTTATCACCTTCTTTTGCGCCCGATTTATATTGAGGATTTGGAACAACATCTTCAATAGAGCGCCAAGCAGCTATTAAATTATTATCGCAATCAATTAACATAATAAATATTATAATGATTTTTATTGTTCCATGCCAAGAAGGCATGGAAATTTTGTCAATATTTACAATTCTTTACCAAAAATGCCTATCTTTAAAATCATGGAATCATGCACCACACATGGGTTTAGCATGAATGAACCATGCAAAACCCATGCCATGGGCTGACTTCAGATGGTCTAAAACCCTGATATGACCGCCTTATAAGGGTATGCAACTTTGTTACATGATGTTAATAATTGGCGAAAATACACTTGTATATTGCTTCTTAAAAGCTATAATAGTATTAAATTCAACTGCTGCAAGCAAAAAGAGCTTATCAGGCAGGAAAATTTTGCGTGAGTATCGGGGAGTAAAAGTAAGTGCTTAAAAGTAGAGATTTTGGACGTGCGGTTGCAGTTAGAAGATGGACAACAACTGCTATTGAATGCTATAAAAGAGGCTGCAATTGTGAAGGCTGCTTCTATACGGATTTTTTCAACAAGTCATCCCAAAAATGCCAAATGAAAGCTTCTGTTCTTGAATTAGTCAGAGTTTTGGGCAAACCGGATGTTGAAATACAACAAATTTTACAGGAAGAATAAATGATATTGGCGCTTAAAGGCAATTTTAAGCGCCTTTTCTTTTAATTGGGGGTGTCAAAAAATATTAAAGATTTTCGGTTTTTGTTAAATAAATTGAATCCGAATTAATTTCTTTTAATAAATCTGCATAGCTTGAATAATATTCACCAAGCGCATCTTGATAGCCAAGGGTAAGTTCAAGATAGAGTTTTTTGGATACCAAAAAAGTTGTAAGGTCAATTTCTTTGTTGCTTAAACTTTTTTTCGATGCATCCATTAATTCTCTTGAATTTGTTAAAATTTCTTTATTGTAATAGTTAAGGTTTTCTCTTGCTATCACAAATTTTTCGTAAGCATCTGTTATATTCCTTATGGCGTCAATTTTGGTGTCTTCATATTTTAATTCTGCCTTTTGAATTTCAATTTTAGCATTGTCTATTTCGGGCTTAAAATTGTATAAAATAGGAATATTTACTAAACTTGCGCCAACATAGCCGCCTGATTGAAAATGCCCGTCACCTGACATTCCCTTTGTTTGATATGCATAGCCCCCTGTTAATTCAACATCCGGTATTCTTAAACTTTTTGCAACTTCCAATTTTTTTTGTGCCGCAATCATTTCTTTTTGAGCCATCAAAAGGTCGTATCTGTTATTTAGGGCATAATCTTTGATTTCTTTAAAATCGGGTGTTTTTTCACTTGGCGAAATTGCCATCAAAACGCTGTAATCATTGGGCAAAACATCTTCTTTTGTGTCTAAATTGATATCAGATGTATTTAGAACCGAATTAAAATAATTTTGTGCGGTAATTGTATCTGTTCTTGCAATGTTAGTTAACATTATAGATTTGTTCAAAACAATTTTGGCTTGGATTTCTTCTGTTTTTGGCAAATTGCCCTTTTCAACCTCTTTTTTTATATTTTCATACAATTCATTTGCAAGGTTTTCCTGTTCTTTTAAAAGCTTATATTTTGATTTTTTAACCAACAAATCTACATAAGATTTTTTAACATCTGCAATAAGGCCGTATTCAAGAAACTTTTGATGGTCTGAAACAGCCAAAGAATAAGTTTTCGCAGCTTCTTTTCTTTTGCCTCTTTTAAAAAGTTCTATTGTGTAATCAACGCCTATTTGCTGCGGATTGCCGACCCCTGCTTTTGGAATGTTTTGAAATGTGTGAATTGAAGGGTTTTGAAGCCTGTTTGTCTGAAGAATATTGTTCCTTGCCATATCAACATCCAACCTCGCAAGCTCCATTTGCGGGTTGGTTCTGATTGCAAGCTCAATTGCATCTTGAAGGCTTATTTTTCTCTCTTCTTGAATTGCAAAAGAAGATGGAACAGCCAGTAAAATTAATAATAAAATTAAAAACTTTTTCAAAATTCTTGCTTCCGATAACTTCTTTTATAATAAACTAAAATTTTTAATTTGACTATAAAGAAGGGAGGAAAATTTTATTTTAATTCATCACTAATATAACCGTTAACGGCGCTTACTGCCGCAACATAAGGGCTTGCAAGGTAAATAAAGCCTTTTGTGTTGCCCATTCTGCCGTTAAAGTTTCTGTTTTGTGTTGCAAGGCAAACTTCACCATCGCCTAAAATGCCGCCATGGACACCAACACAAGGGCCGCAGCCTGCAGGAAGGAATGATGCGCCCGCATCAATAAAGATTTCAAGCAAACCTTCTTGAATGGCTTGTTTGTAGATGGTTGGAGATGCAGGAACAACAATTAACCTTACACCGTCTGCTTTTTTTCTGCCTTTTAAAACTTTAGCGGCTATTCTCAAATCTTCAATTCTGCCGTTTGTGCAAGTGCCGATAAATACTTGATTAACTTTAACATTGTTTAATTCACCGGCCGCTTTTGTGTGATCAACGGTATGCGGGCAAGAAACAGTCGGCACAATATCTTCCGCTTTAATTTCAATTATTCTTTCATATTCTGCCATTGGGTCAATTTTTAATTCAACAAATTTATCTTCTCTGCCTTTTTCTTTTAAATATGCCCTTGTTTTTTCATCTGTTTCAAAAAGGCCGCATTTAGCGCCTGCTTCAACAGCCATATTAGCGAGTGTAAACCTTTCATTCATTTCCATATTGGAAATGGTTTCGCCTGTAAATTCCAATGATTTATACGTTGCGCCGTCTGCTCCAATCATTCCTATTAAATGAAGCATTAAATCTTTACTTGTAACATTTTCTTTGAATTTGCCCGTAACAACAATTTTATAAGATGATGGAACTTTTAGCCAAGTTTTACCAAGTGCAAAAGCAACTGCAATATCTGTTGAACCCATGCCTGTAGCAAAAGCACCAAGAGCGCCTGAGGTGCAGGTGTGAGAATCTGCACCGACTAAAATTTCATTCGGGTTCACAAAGCTTTCAATTAACCTTTGGTGGCAAACGCCTTCACCTATATCAGATAAAATAGCGCCATATTCTTTTGCAAATTCTCTTATTGTGCAATGGGTGTTTGATAATTCTTTTCTTGGAGAAGGCGCTGCGTGGTCAATAAATAAGATGGTTCTTTTTGGGTTTGCAAGTTTTTCTTTGCCTAATTTTTTAAATTCTTGAATGGTTAAAGGCCCTGTGCCATCTTGCACTGCAGCTACATCAACACGAGCTATAACAAGTTCCCCCGGGGTAACATTTTTGTCTGCATGGGCTGAAATTATTTTTTGAGCAAGTGTTTGATGTAATGACATAAAAAATTCTCCATAATATCTCTTTTTTTGTAATTTTACAACGAAAATAAAATTTTTCATAATTTAGGATTTACGGTTGATGAAAAAAATTAAACTTTAAATTAATATTTTAAAATGGATAAAAAATATTTTTGTATATTCGGTGGCGGCGGCATAAGAGGTGCTGCATATTCAGGCGTTATAAAAGCAATTAAAGAATTAGACCTTAATATAACGGGCTATGCGGGTTCATCCATTGGCGCCGTTGTTGCGGGGTTAATTTCTTTTAATTATTCGCCAGATGAAATTCAAGATGTTTTTGATAACATCAATTTTGAATTTTTTAATGACTTTAATTTTAATTTCGGGAAAGATTTTGCGCTATCTAAGGGCAAAAAATTTTATGAATGGATGAAAAATAAAATCGAAACTAAATTTTACCCCGATTATGATGAAAACAAAGAATATCCCCCTGTAAAATTTAGTGATATTAAAGATGAACTTGTAATTTTTACGGTTGATCTTACAACATCAAAACTTTTTGAATTTTCAAAAACAAAAACCCCTGATGCCGAAATTGCCCATGCAATAAGGGTTTCTGTTGCAATGCCGGGGTTGTATGCACCTGTTTTTAATGAAGATGAATGCTTAGTAGATGGCGACCTTCTAAAAGGAATGCCTTTATCTTTTTTAACGCCCACAATATATGGCAGAGAAGAAAAAATTCTTGAATTCAGGCTTGAAAACAACGAAACAAAGAAAAAAATTTCAAACACTTTTGATTATCTAAATGCCGTTTATGATACCTTTTCAGGCGTTGCCAGCGATTTTATAATTAAACAATATAAAAACTATGAAAAGTTTGATTTCATTAAAATTAATACGGAAGATATTTCCGTTGTAGATTTTATGATAAGTAAAGAAAAAAAGCAGCAAATGGCAAATTTAGGCTACAAGTTGACAATTGATTATTTCAAAAACGGAATTATTCCAAAAAAAGAAAATATTCAAAATATTTATAAAAGCCTTTTTTGTTGCCTTAAAAAAGCTGAATATTTAATTGAAAACAAAAACATAGACCACGCAAAAATTGAAATTGCAAATTTGGCATTTTGTATTTTTGATAAATCAAATATCTTAGAAGATAAAACAATTGAACTTGTAAAAACTGTAAAAAATGAATTTGATTCAAACTATATAACTAAAAAAGGCATTTTCCAAGAAAAGGCGGAATTGATTGAATATAATAAGGTTTTAGGCTTAATAAAAACCGCACTTGAAGAAATTGGAACAAAACAAGGCTAATTTTATTGTATAATCTGAATTAAAAAGTATTTGGAGAATTTTTAATGAGCGGCAATATAAAAACTTTTTTTTCAAAAAACCTTAACTTTCAAACCAAAATGGGCGGCGTTATCGGGTTTTTTCTTTTTGTGCTTGTAATTTCTTTCTTGTTATCTTCTAAATTTTTATCGCAAGATTTGCTTGAAAACGGGGTTGGCAAGAAAAAAATTATCGCCAAAAAAACAATAGAAGTTGTCGATATTCAAAAAACAGAACTTTTAAGGCGAGATGTTGCAAGAAAAATTAAGCCGATTATCATTCCTATTGATTCAAGCAGAATTTTAAACGGTTTTTATGCACTAAAAGAAAACATTTTAAGAATTAAAACCTCTGATGCCGATAAACAATCTAAATACATTGAATTTTCAAATATTTTTGACATTACAAACCAAGAAAAAAAAGAAGAAGTTGTTAATTTTGCAATAAATTCAACAAAACAAAACTTAAACGCCATTTTAAACAGTGCCGATATTGTTTTAAACAAATATTTAAAACAAGGGCTTCAAGACGGCGAAATTGAAACTTATACAAATGAAGATGCAATTAAAGAAGCACTTGGCTATAACCTTACAAAAAGCCAATTAACCGCAATTTCTGGCATTTTAGAATGTGTTATTTTGCCAAACCTTGTAATTGATGATTTTGCAACCGATGTTGCAAGAAAAAACGCAAAAAGTTTGGTTAAGCCCTACACGGTAACTTTTAAAAAGGGCGATACCATTTTAAAACCCGATGAAATTTTAACCCAAGTTAAAAGAGATGCTCTGAGAAAATCGGGCTACAGCCTTCTTGAAATTAATAAATCCGGCGTTTTAGGAATTGTTTTATTCACCTTTTTATCTGCATTTTGCCTTGTATTTTATATTAAATACAAAGAAAGAAAATATGACGACCCGAGATATTATATGATTATAGGGCTTTTAACCACATTATTAACGGTTGCCTGCGTTTGGATTTCATCTAAAAATGACGTTCCGAATTATTTAATGCCAATCCCCGGGTTTACAATTATTATGGCGATTTTTTCAACGCCAACATTGGCTTTTGTTGCGACAATTATATTTATTGCACTAATATCATCATCATTGTTTTTAGAGCCGCAATTTATAGCGGTTTATGTTTTTGGCGCACTTGCAAGTGTGTTTTTTGTTTCAAGAATTTCATATACAAGGCGCTTTGACCTTGTAAAATGTGGCGTTTGGACAGGCGTTGTTATGGCTGTTTTCATTGTTGTTATAGGTTTGTTTGAAAATCAATTCAGCCTATCATCTTTTACAATGTCATTAAAAATTGCATCAAATGCTCTTTTAAACGGCTTTTTCTCAGGCGTTTTGTCTTTGGGAATTATTCCCATTTTTGAAAATACATTTAAAGCAGTAACTCCATACGGGTTAATTGAGCTTGCAGACCATAATTCACCCTTATTATCAAAACTTCAATGCAAGGCGCCCGGCACATATCACCATTCATTAATGGTTGCAAATTTGTGTGAAGCAGCAGCCGAGGCAATTGGTGCAGACCCGATTTTAGCCAGAGTCGGCGCTTTTTACCATGATATAGGAAAACTTCAAAAACCGTTTTTCTTTATTGAAAACCAATCATATTTTGGAGTTGAAAACCCCCATAATAAGCTTAATCCACGTTTATCAAAAATGGTTATCATATCTCACACAAAAGATGGCGTTGAAATTGCAAAGAAAAACGGGCTACCTCAAGAAATTATTAATTTTATTCAACAACACCACGGCGAAGCGCTTGCGGGGCATTTTTACAACCAAGCTGTTCAATTGGAAGGCAAGGAAAATGTTCAACAGGAACAATTCAGATATTCAGGCCCCAAACCCAATATGAAGGAAACTGCAATTTTAATGCTCGCTGATGCCGTTGAATCAGCGGTTAGAAGCCTTAAAAACCCGACATCGGATGAAATTGAAAATATGATAAATAAAATAATAACGGAAAGATTGAACGATGGGCAGCTATCTGACAGCCCCTTAACTTTAAAAGATATTAAATTAATTGCAATCACATTTAACCGCATTTTAAGGGGAATGCAGCACGATAGAGTTAAATATCAAGAAGGCGTTATGAACGAGCTTCAAAAAAACAATAAAATTGTTTTAGGCCAAACAGAACAAGAAAAACTTGATAAAAAAATTCAGAAAAAAATAGAAGAAAACAGAGAAAATAACCAAGAAAAAAAGGAAGATAATGAAAACAAAGGTTCAAATTGAAGATAATTACGGGGTAAAATTATCTTTAAAAAGAAAAATTTCAAAAATTGTGGAATTGCTTTTTAATATTGATGAAATTCAAAAAAATTCCGCAATTAAAGATTTTGATGTAAATACATTATCTTTTGGTATTGTTTTTGTTTGTGACCCTGAAATAAGAAAAATAAACAAAGAATACAGAAACAAAGACAAAGAAACAGACGTTATAACTTTTGCACTTTTTGCAGATGATGAAAACAAATTTGTTTTCAGAAAAACAGCGGAACTTGGGGAAATTTTTATTTCTGTTGATACTGCCAAAAAACAGGCAAAAGAAGGCTTAGAAAAAGAAATTTTAACGCTTATAGCTCATGGAATTTTGCATTTACTTGGGTTTGACCATTTAACAAATGAAGATTACAATTTTGTTGTAGGGGTTCAAGAAAAAGTAATAGCTGAATTATTATGAAAAAATACCAATCTAAAAGTTTTATAAAAAGCGCAATGCATGCAACAAACGGGCTGTATCTTGCATTTAGAACGCAAAAAAACTTTAGAAAACATATTGTAATTGCCGTTTTTGTTTTAACTTTGGCATTTTTACTGAAAGCAAAAGGAATGGAAATTGCAATTATTGTTGCAACAAATACTTGTGTTTTGGTGGCTGAACTTGTAAATTCAGTTATAGAATTTGTGATGGACGCTTATTACAAAAATAAATATTCAAGACTTTGCAAATTTGCAAAAGATATTTCAGCAGGCGCTGTTTTATTGTGTGCAATTTCATCTGCCGCAATTGCCGCTATATTGCTTGTTCCAAGGCTTATTAATTTTATTAAGCCTTTCGTTTAATCATCATTTGTTATTTTTTCTGCAAAAGAATTAAATTTGCTGCTTATTTTTTGGCCAATTAAGCCAATTGTTGCTGAAATTCTGTCTTTTTTATAAAAGTTCATTTGCTCATCTAAAATATCCGTTAAATATGCTTCATCATCTTCTGTTCGAACTTTTATTTTAATATTGGCTTTTTTGCCCGTTTTTTCTTCAAGGTTTTTGGAAGCTTCTCTTTCAAGCGCCAAAAATGCTCTTTTTGTTCTTGAAAGTTCGCTTAATTTTGCTTTTCTTGTTTCTTTTGAATCTTTGTCTTTGCCCCAAATAACGGCAAGGCTTTCTTTCAAAGGTGCATCCGCTTCAGGGGGGCTTATTTTGCCTTTTATACCGTTAGATTTTCTTGAAAGAAAAGTTTCAAAAATTTCATCCGTTCTTTTTTCGCCTGCCAATTCTACAACCTCTTGAATTGAATAAGAAGAAGGTTCAATGTCATCTTCAAAATCGTTTCCTTCAAGCTCAAATGAATCTGCTTCAGGGTGCAGATATAAACAGGAATAATCTCTGTCTGCGGGAAATTCTATGGGGTCTTTTTGTTGAACAGGCTTGTTTGAAGTTGAATAATCAGGCCTAAAGGGTATAATTTTTGCCATTTTGTTGTTTTTCCTTAATTAAACAAATTTATAATGATACTAAACACATTTTTTTGCTATTTTATCTCATAATTATGAATAAATTTAAATTCTCTTGGAAGATAATCTTCAACTGTTGCAAGGTGCAAACCGTCTTTTTGATAAGTTAAAACAAGGGTTTTTGAATTTGCAAATTTTGTGTTCAGCCTGCCTAAAGATTTTACATTTATAAGCCCGTCATAATTTTTTTGGTTGGTTTCCGTTATTGTGAAATCTTCGCCCAAATAGCAAATGGCTTTAATTGCCGTTTTTTCGTCAAATTTTTCAATTGCTTTATAAGAAGCAGCCAAAAGCGGGTCTATAAACCATCTTTTTGAAAAATCCACTTTTTTGGCAGTAAATATTTCACCGTTTGAAATAATTCCGACCGCAATATTTTGCCCCGATGTATTTGAAAGGGAATTATTTTTATAAGCCAAATACGTTTTATTATAAAGTTCAATAAGTTCTAATTCATTTATATCAACCGTTTTAGCTAATTCGGTTTTATTTATTTTAATTTCATTTGTAATTTCAACAGGTTTTGAATAGGTTAAATTTCTTAAAGGCAAAAAAGGAAGATAAATTTTGAACATTCAAATAAATGGTGTTGTTTTCTTTTTTTAAGTAAATTAATTTTGTATCTTTTGAAATGTATGAGCCTGTATTAAACCAAGCAAGGCAATCTGCACAAGGGGTAATTTTTTCAGACCAAAAAACATTTTCGCCCATATAACAGTTCATTAAAATATATTTAATTTTACAGTTAAATTTGCCCGTTTGGTTAAATTCTTCCACTTTTTTTGTGTAAGTTTCAATTAATGCGCTTCTTTCTGCGCAAACAGAAGAAATTTCGTTTCTTGTGTTGTTAAGGTTCACCCCAAAGTAAACGGAATTATCATCTGTCACAATTGCTGCCGAATAAGAAGACAAAGTTATAAGCCCTTTTTTGAAATTGCTTTTTGAAAGTTCATAAATATATAAAAGGTTGTATATTACATCTTCTTTGTCGTTTGTATTTATTAATTCACCCTTAATTAAAATTTTGGAAGGGTCTATTGCGTATTTTTTAAAAAGTTCGTTTTTGGTTGTTCTTATTGTCATAGCTTTAACATTTTATTTTCTAAATAATTTTTTTTCAAGTTTTATTATTTTAAGGGCAATTTTTTTAGCTGATTTTTTTTAATTATAATAAGTAAGGAAGTAAGGTTGGATAGAAAATGAAATTAAACAGCGCACAAAGCAATTTTTATGATCAAGAAAAAGATTATTCATTTAGAGCAAAGGATTCTTCTGCAAAAAAAGGGCAAGTTATAAGATATGAAGGCAAAAAGGCGGCAGATGAAGATATCAGCCTGCCTGATTTTATGAAAAGAAGAAGAAGCAAAACTTCAAGAATAAGAACTAATCAAGATGGCGATATTGCAGATTTTATGGCAACAAAGCCGAAAACAGAAGCAGAAATAAAAAAAGAACGCCTTCAAAAGCGCAGACAAGCTGAATTAAAAAGGAAACAAGCGGCAAGAGAAAGATTAATGAAAGCAATTGCAACGCTAATGGCAACGGCAACAATAGCAGGCGGCATTAAAGCAGGCGGCGATTACATTACAAGGTTTGACCCCGCAAGCGCAAATTATGATGCTATGAACCACACAATAGAAGAAGTTTCCGATTGGACGGGCGTGGATGAAAAAGCAATTTTAATTGCCAACCAAATGGGCGATAAAACCGAACAAGTCGGAGAAATTGTTCTTCCTGAAAGCTACAGCCCTCTTGAACAAGACATTTCAGGCCTTCAAGAAAAACTTGAAAAGGGCAGATTGACAAGCGAAGAAAGAGATGAACTTCAAAAAGAACTTGACTTTTTAAAAGAAAAACAAAAAGAACAGGAAGCTTTGGGCACAACTTACATCGATGAAGACGGCAAATTTGTTTATATTGTGCCAAACGAAGTTACAAGCACAGAAACAATTAAAGACGCCTATGGCATTGAAGACGGTGTTTTAAGAGAATATAACGACCTTTCATATACTTGGGGCTGGAACCCTGATGTTCCCGAACATAACAGCTACAAAGATTACACAGGCTCACAAACATCGGGTGTAAGAGTTCCCGCAGATGAAATAAACAATTTTGAAGAAGAATAAAAATAAAAAATAAAAGAAAACCGCAACTTTTTATAAATTGCGGTTTTCTTTTTTTGGAAAATAATATAAACTAAATTTATTAGTTTATGAGGGTAAAATTTTGAACAATTTATATGAAGATATTAAGCTTTTTTCAAACGAAGGGTACATTTCAAGAAGAAATTACATTGTAAATTTTTTAATTATAGGAATTATTTCTTCTTTATTTTTAATGTTTGTTTTTCCAAAATTTCAAACAACAAATATGCTATCTGACCTTATAAGTGCAGGGAGCATTTATTTAATTTTATATATAATTGCATCCTTAATTTTTTCAATTTTAACCGCTTTTAATATGTCAAAAAGAATATCCGACATTAAAAACATTGAACCCAAAAATTCAATATTTTGCGCAATTTTAACCTTTTTGTTGTTGTGCCAGTTTTCATCTTTATTAAACTATCAGGCAGGGGTTATTTTGTCTTTGCCCGTTATTTTGGCGCAATTGTTTTTTATGATTAAAAAGGGTGAAATCACATCCAAACAAGAAAAAAGCGAAATAAACAAATTTAATTGGGGTGCTTTTTTTGGAACATTTGTTTGGGGGCTTTTTAATAAAACATATATTGCCCTTTTAATTATTCCTTTGTTTTTTACCCCCGCTTGGCTTTTTTTCGGCTTAATTTTAGGAATTAAAGGAAACGAATGGGCGTATAAAAACAAAAAATATGATTCAATTGAACAATTCCACAAAAGCCAAAAAAAGCAGGCAACATTTTGGAGCATTTTTACACCCGTTTTATTTGTTGCTTTGTTTGCCGCTTTAACCGTTATTTTTTCATATGCAATAGCAAACGATGAAAAAAGGGCGCAAATAGAAGGCAGGCCTTCATATATGGAAGTTTTAATGACAAAAGAATTAAAGAAAATTTATGATAATTATGAATTAAATGAAAATGAATATAAATTTTACATAAATAAAGATTTTTGGAATAATTTATCTGATTATGAAAAGAAAAGCGCATTTGAATCTGCCGCATTGTTTGCGGAATATAAAAATTTATATTCAAAAACCCCTTATACAAAAGACATTATAAGGGAAAAAACAAAAATCTATTCATCCGACAATAAACTTTTATACGAAAAAAAATAAATTAAAAAAGGGGGCTTTTAAACCCCCTTAATTTTTATTTTTCTTTTTTAATATTTTTTATTTTGTTTAAGGTTATATTATAGCCGTTTTTAATTTTAGAGCCTATTTCATGGATATCAAAGTAATATTGAAGCCCCAATTGGAAAGCAACACCCGTTCTGCCTGCGTTTCTGAACATAACTTGTGCGTATGCGGCAAGGTCATCGTTTATATTTTTTGTGCCGCCAATTCCATATTGAATATAACCGTGGCGCATAGCTAAATTTGGAAGATAAACATTTCCCGCTCTGCCTGAAACTTGTTCATTAATGTTATACATATATTGAACGCCTATATATGCGCTCCAATCTCTTTCAGCGTATATAAAATTAATTCCCGGTGCAATGTTTATACCGTTTAACATGCCTGATTTCATGCCCATATCACCAAAATCCGAATGAAGATTTTGTTCACCGAACATATTATATGAAATGAAAGCTGTCGGCTGAACTATAAAGTGGTTTTTAATGTTCCAGTTATATGCAAACCTGTGCGCCGTGCCCCAGAACCAGTTGCCCGTATTATCCAAAACATTATCCACATGCATTTCGTTATAGTAGCCGCCGCCATAAATTGTGTGAGAACTTATGAAATGATTTTTCATAAATGTGCCCATAAAGCCCAATTGGCCGCCTGTTTGATAAGCGCTTACATCATTAAAAGATTGGTGCGCGCCGTTATAGCCTATGTATGGGGTTGGAATAAATTTCCAGCCGCCTTTAAGGTTTACAATCGGAAAATCTGCACCAATGATTGCGCCATAGGCAGTATTATGAACGTTTAAATCTTGCGTCATGGATAATCTTTCCAAATCTGCATAAGATTTAAACCATAAACCGCCGTCTTGCTGGCTGTATTGGTATGGCCCCAAGTTTGGCGTAGCGGATGCAAACCTGTTATAGCTTGCATGGGCAAGTTTTCTTTCGCCAAACAAGGTGTGGTGGCTTGTTACCATATCATCTATTGCAAGCTGGTTGTTATATTGAGCCAAAGTGGTTGCTTGGGTTCTGAATACCTGTTTGTTATATCTTGTTAAGCCCAAAGTATAAGAGCCGTCGCCATTTGAAAACAGCCTGTAATAGCCTATCGGGGTAAATGTTTCTTTGTCTGTTGCAGATATTGTTATATTAGGGTCAATATTTTCATAATCGAAAATTTTGAAATTGTAATATCTGTCAATTGGCGCATCGCTTCTGTTTAATTTGCCGTTTAAAACGTAATCTGCAATATAAACTTCGCCTGTTCCGTTGGTATCGGATAAAGTTAAATCAGTTCCTTTAAATACATCGGAATTTTGCAATTTGTTTGCATTTCTTGCATATAAATCCACTCCAAATGCGGCAAACCCGTCGCCTTTTATATCATTATTTGAAATAACACTTGGGGTTGTATTGTTTAAAATTGTCATTGTATTTGCAGTGTGGTTTTCATAGCCGCCATTTATTGTGCTTATGCTGCCTGATGTTTTCATATCAGAAAGGTTATATGAACCTGATTGAATTAATATGCCCGAATCATAATCTATGGCTATTGTACCATCTGAAATATTTTCAGCATTTCCAAAGGTTACCGTGGAACTTAATAATTCCGTAACGGAACCTGCACCATCCATTTTAAGTGTGGTATCTGAATTTGAAGTTGCTTCAAAATTTTCAAATTGAAGTTTTCCGTTGCTTGAAACGGAAACTATGCCTGATTTCCAGCTGTCATCTTCGTTTAATAAAACTTTGCCTTCATTTATGGTTAAATTGCCGTCAACATTTGTGATAATTTCTTTTTGAATATCATCTGATGGGTTGTTTAATTCTAAACCGTTATTTATGATATTCAATGTGCCTTTTTGAAGGTCAAGGTTAACAGCATCTGTTTTAAGACCGTCAACACCAAGGGTTGCAGTTGCGCCGTCTGCTTGGTTTAGGGTGATTGTGCCCGTTGTTAATGTATCAGCTGAATCTATTTCAACGTTACCTTTTGTAATGTTTACATCGCCATCAAATGTAACGTTTGAGCCAAATTCAATGTTGTCTTTTTCATTATCAAGCTCAACGCCGCTTAATTGAAGGGTTCCGCCTGTAGCATTTATATTTGTCTTTTCTGTTGTAATATTATTTAAGTTTAAATTGCCGTTTGTCAGGTTCATTGAGCCTGATTTAAGGTTATCATTGTCATTTATTGTAACATTTGCCCCATTAACATTTAAGTTGCCATCTAAAGTTACTACTGTAACATTATCTATAAAATCACCCTGAAGAAGAGTTTGGCTGTTTTTTATGTTTAAGTTGCCGCTTTCAGAATAAAGGTGGCCATCCGTAATAGCATTATTTAAGTTTAATATCCCCCCTGTTTGTTTAATTTGGCCGTTAATTCTATCTTGATCTGTTAATGTAACACCAGCTTCTCCTGTACCTTGAATATTTACGCCATTTACACCTATTGTTGTATTAACGGTGCCTGCAATTGTGTCGTTACCTTCTATTGTTGTGCCATCTAAAGTAAGATTTCCGCTTGCTGAATTTAATTTGCCGTTTGTTGTAACACCGGCAAGGCTTAAGTTTCCGCCTTGCTGGTTAACGGTTCCGTTTATTGTGTCTTCATTTGTTAATGTAACACCAGCTTCTCCTGTTCCTTGAATCTTAACACCGTTTGCGCCTATTGTTGTATTAACGGTGCCTGCAATTGTGTCGTTTCCTTCTATTGTTGCGCCATCTAAAGTAAGATTTCCGCTTGCTGAATTAAGAGTTGCAGAACCTGTTGAAATCTCGCTTATTGTTAAGCTGCCGCCGTTTTGTGTTATGGTTGAATTATTTAATTCGTCGCCTGTATTTAGGGTTATTGAGCCATTATTTATGGTTAAATTACCTTGCATATCAACGGTTGCGTCATCTGCAATGTTATCATTTGCATTATTTAATGTAAGGCCGCCTGATGAAATTTTTAATGAACCGTCATTAACTTTTAAACTTCCGCCATCTGCGGCAGTTGCAAAATTGTCGGCATTAATTGTTCCTGAAGTTTGAGAAATTGAACCACCGTTTGCAATGGAATCTTTGTTATCTAAATTAATTGTGCCGCCATTATTTGTAAGGGTTGCACCAACTGTTAAATCAACGCCTGAACCTATTGTGTCACCGCCTAAACCTATTGTGTCAGCGCCTGTTAAGGTTTGGTTTCCCGTAACATTAACAACTCCGCCATTTAAAGAAAGTTTGCCGTTTGTTGTTACACCTTTAAGGTTTAAGGTTCCTGTTGATTGTTCAAATGAACCATTTAATGTGTCGCCGCCATTTAATGTGTCACCGCCATTTAATGTTACATTGCCCGAGTTTTTAAAGGTTGAACCACTGTTTACCGTTAGCTGAGTGCCTTCTTCAATAGTGCCGTTAAATGTAGCAGAAGCGGTATTTCCCGTTGTGTTCCCAATTGCAAAGCTTCCGCCTGAAATATTTGTATTACTGTCAGAAAAATTTGTTTCGCCAACAACACCAAGGCTGCCTGATGTTTGAGTATAAGTGCCTTGAACATCGGCATTTGTTAAAATTAAATTTCCCGAATTAGAAACGGTTCCTTCACCATTTAAATTTGTAATATTGTTGTTGCCTGAAAAACTAAGTTCACCGTTATTTGTAATTCCATCCATAATTGAAACATTTGAAATATTTGTTGTTCCGTTATTTAAGATGCCTGTCTCATTCCCTGTAAGAGCTGAATTTGAAAAATTTAAGGTATTTCCGGAATTAACAACTATTGCATTGTCAAAACCCTGCATATTAATATTTTCAATATTTGTGCCAACACCTGTAATTAAACCGTCTATTGAATTTCCGGTTGGTGAATAAACGCATGAATTATCACCGCCGCCATTAATCGTAACGTTATCTATAGCAACTCCTATTGAAGAATCTGCATTTATTGAACCGCCCAAAATAACTTTATCGCCATTTTGCAAATGAGACGGGGCTGAATTGTCGCCAAAATTTTCGCCATTTAGAGCAGAACTTAAATCATTAAAATTATTTATGGTATATTCAGCTGCAATTGCAGGGTTATAATTTAAGGTTGCAAAAGCAGCCCAAAGCATTGTTTTAGTCAAAAAAGACTTCACAAATCTTTTCTTGTTTCTCATCTTAACTCCAAATAAACTTACTTACCAAATAATTAAGACGATTATATCACAAATGTCTATATAAGAAAACTCTTAAAGGGGGAGTTTTCATCTTTTGAAATTGTTCTTGTTATATTTGTTTGGGGATAATTTTGTTCGGGTTGAATTAAAACCTGTTTTTGAAGTTCTTTTTTCTTATTTTTTGCCTGCATATATTTATATAAAATTCCGCCGCCAACAGCTGCAAGCGCACAAATTCCAATTAAAAGCTTGCCGCCCGATTTTACATATTTTTGAACTTCGTATGTATCTGAGAAATTATCAAGCGCCTCATCTGTCGTTTCTTTAAAATGCAGTTTTGTTGTCGCAATGCCGAAAACTTCTTTTATATTTGTTGCAAAGCCCTTTTCATCATATTTTAATTCGGGTTTTTTCTTCGGGGCTTCATCTTTCATGGTTCTTGCTTCTTCCATTATGCTTGATAAAAGCCTTTTTACGCCTTCTTCAAATTTATTATCGGGTACTCTTGTTTTAGAAGGTTCAAGCTCTTGTCTTAAAAGAGTTTCCGCTTGTTGCATAACTTCATCGCTGACCGTTTTATTTTCTTTTATTCCGTTTTCTCTAAAAAGAGAAATAATAGAGGGCCTTGCTTTTCTTCCCAAAGTAGCAAAAGAATTGCCGTCTGAGGCGGAATCAGAAAACCACATATCAAGAATATCCATTGCGGCATCTATTCTGTGCGGCGGCTGAGTGATAGAAAGGTCTGTGTGAGAAAATAAATGCTTGTAGCGTTCAAGTTGAGAATCAAGAAAATATCTTGTATCGGGGTCGTCATATTTATCAAGCCCTTCCATCAAAACCCTTATGACATTTTCATAAGCTTTCGGCACTTGCGCACTGTTTGAAAGATGCTTAGAAACACGTGCTTCCGCAACAAGAGCGTTTAGCTGAATTTCTGCCGCTTCTAATTTTGCAAAATAAACATCGGGTTTTTCTTTAGTAAACATATTTATATAAATATCTTCAAACCTTATGGCCTTTTCAAGCCTTGATTTTGCTTCTTCAACAGTAAGCCTGTCGCCCATGCCATCGCACATATCTTCGTTTATTTTTAGCCCTGCAATGAATTCTCTCATCGGCTTGTGGTATTTTTCCGCTTTCATTTGAATATAATTTTGCAAAAAGCCGACAGGATCTTCAATATCATGATCCATTATTCTTGTATAAAGCGTTCTTGCTTCATAGTTTGCAAGGTTAGACGGAACGCCGATAAACGGATTATCTGAAACGTTTCTTGCATAGGATAAATCTCTTAAACCCCATGGGCGCTTGCCTGCACTTGTAAATGAAGCAGCAAATTTTTCTTCAATAGAGCTTTCTAAATTTTTAAAATCAAATTCGCCCAAATTTGCAGATGACAAGTTTTTTAAATTTTTCTTAGGCACTAATGTCGCAAAAAATTCAATGGGGGTGCTTTGAGAATGAAAAATTCTGCCGTCACCTACAAGATATGAGAAGGTGTCAAAATCTATCATTCTTGTTTCGCCGTTTGGCATATAAATAACGTTTCTTGGTGATAAATCCTGATTAATTATACCGCCTTTATCAAGTATAAGAATTTTTTCGGTTAATTTTTCCACTTCTTTTAAAGAAATCGGCAATTCGCCTGCGTGTTTGCCTTGGATAAATTCTTCAACCAAAAAAGGCCTTGTGGCACTTTGCGCAATTTCAAAAGGCCTTGGGCAAATTTCTTCGCCGCCTTTTAATTCTCTTATTTTAGATAAAATTGCATATTCTTTTAAAGCAGTATCATGGAGCAGAGTATCGGGCGATTTTACCATATATTTACCCGCATAAGGATAAACCCCCTGAACAGTTTTGCCCGATTCATCAAGCCTTTGAGAATCTGTTTTTCTAATGAGTTCTGAAATTTGTTTTAAATCTATGTCACTTATTTTGTATTTTCCCGAACCGTAGCCTGTAAAAGACGGGGATTTTGACGCAACACAAGTTGCCCCTGTAATCTTACCTATTGGCGTTTTATTTATTGTTTGATTATTTTTAATCGGGGCAAAAGAATTTATATTATAATTTATTGGACTTATGCGCATTAAATTTTTACCTTTTTAGATGAAAAAAATATAATTTTTTTCAATTTATAGAAAACACATAAAGAAATTTTTTTTACACTTTTTTATAAATGTTAAGATTTTATTTACAAAAAGTTTTAATTGCGTTAAAATTTTTACACTAAATTCAAGTGCCATCAAAATATAAGGGATTGTAAGATGAGAATAGGTTCTATAGGTTCAAATTTAAGCTTAAGGCAAAATTCACCCTATTTTAAGGGAGATTCAAGGCCGTTTATTGTAAATGTGCATAATGAAGAAAATGTTGGCAGCAAACTTGACACAAACAATTTCAGAACAGACGGTTTTCAAGTTCTTGAATTTGGCGAAGGGCCCGTTACAAAACTTGAAGGAACATACGCTCCTGATGTTATGGTGAAGGGAACAATTTATTATGCAGACCATTTTGAACCCGTGGGCGATTGGGCGCTTGGCACCCATAGCGTTGTTGTTGCGGGTGAAAAATATATGAAAACCTTAACCATAGAAAGGCTGTTGGACAACAAAAAAGATTCCCCGACCGTTGTAAACGGGCAAAGATATTGCCTTTGGAAAGATGTAAGGTTTAATAAACAAAAATTAAACAGAATGAATATTCCGACAGAACCCATTAATAAAAAAGATGATGAAATTTTAGAAGAAGAAGGCGAAGAAGCACTTCATGCATCAATTAAAGAGGCAAAAGAAAGCGCCAAAACAGACGAAGAAAAAGCAATTGCAAGGTATAGAGAAGTTCGTGAAATGAGAAGAATTGTTGAAAGAACACACCTTGAAATTCTTGATGAAATGGAAAGATTGCACATTGATTATTACGGTGCAAGCAAAAACCCTATTCCTTTAATAAAAGTTCCCGATTATGAACCCTAACGGATAAATTCAGGCGTTATAACGGTTATTTCATCGTTATCGTTTCTTTTTATAATAAATTTCATTTTATCTTTCGGTAAATCTTCTTGTGTCCAAAATTCGTTTGGCCCTTTTTCACCGTTCATATCAACCGTTATTGTGCAATTTTCACCTTTGCATTCGCCATCAGAATTAAATTCTAAAGTAGCCCCTGTAATTGGTTCAACTAAAACATTTGTTCCTTTTTTAGAAAAAATGCCGTCTGAATTAAAATATTTAGCCAAATTTTCAGATGAAAAATCTTTTAATTTAACGCCTTTTATTGTTGTATTATTAACAATTTGTTTTATTAAAAGGTTTTGGATGAAATTGCCGCCCGTTTTAAATTCTGCTACTTTTGCAATGTCATTCAAAAAATCAAGAGGAATTTGAAATTCACTTGCGTTGCTTGCATTCATTATAAAAAATAAAGTTAAAATTAAAGCTGTTTTTTTCATTTATATAACCTTTTTCAATTTATCTATAACAAAATTCAAAGCCCCTTGTTGGTTTTTAAAGGCTTTATTAGCGTTATTTTTAATTTCTTGATAGTAGTTTTCATCTAAAAGAAGTTTTTTTGCAATTTCAAAAAATTCTTCTTCATTATTTACAACAAAAGCGGCGTTATTCATTTTTAAAATTGCATAAATATCTCTAAAATTTTTAATTGAAGGGCCTGAGATTGTGGGTTTATCAAAAATAATGGCTTCTAGCGGGTTATGCCCCCCTGTATTATTAAAGCTGCCGCCAATAAAAGCAACGTCAATTTTTGCGTATAATTTTGCAAGCTCACCCATAACATCTAAAAGTAAAATGTCTGAATTATCGCTAAATTGCTTGTTTTTGGAATATAAATTGTATGAAAAATTAAAACTTTTAATTAAATTTTGAACATCAGGCGTTCTTGTTATATGCCTTGGGGCTAAAAGAAGTTTTAGATTTGGAATTAATTCTTTTAATTTTTTATAAACCCTTAAAACTATTTCATCTTCCCCTTTATGGGTGCTTCCTGCAATTAAAACCTTTGAATTATTTGTGTTTAAATCTATATCAACATCAAATTTATTTACATCAAATTTTAAATTTTTCATAACATCTAATTGGTTAATATTTGCCCCCGCTTCATTTAAACGGGCTTTATCAATTTCGCTTTGAACAAAAATGCCACTATACATTGGAAGAACATTTTTAAAAAAGGGTTTTAAAATTTTATACATTTTAAATGATTCGTCGCTCATTCTGCCATTTATAATGTAGGTTTTAATGTTTCTTTTTTTAGCCGTATAAATAAAAATCGGCCAAATTTCCGTTTCTGCAATTAAAATAACATCGGGGTTAATTTTATCTAAAAATTTTTCAACAAAAAATTTGATATCAAGGGGAAAATATGTTATAAAATCTGCAACATCGCCCATTTTTTTAATTGCCGTTTCTTGGCCTGTTTTTGTGCCTGTTGTAAGAACTAAATTATGGTTTGGAAATTCTTCTTTTACTTTTCTTATTAATTTTTCTAACGAAACAACTTCACCAACGGAAACACCGTGGATCATAATTGTTTTTTTGGATTTATCAAAATTTTTTGGTAAATCAAAATTCCCCATTTTAATTTTCCAGCTTGTAACATCTTTTTTTTGAATAAGCCTTAATAAAAAAATGAAAGGTAAAATAATTAAACCTAAAATACAAGTTAAAAATGAATATAATTTAAGAACTAAGTTCAATTAAAGCTCCTTTCAAGTTCATTTAATGCATCCAAAACTTCATCTGTTTTTGGAAAATTTGTGCAATTATTTATTTTGTTTTGGTCTTTTAACGGGCATTTTTTCTTGTGGCAAGGTTGACACGATAAATTCCCCCCTAGAGCAATATGTTGAGCGCCGATTGGGGCGTATCTTTCTTTTGGTGTGGCTGTAAAAATTGAAATAATTTTTGGTTTACCTGTGGCCCAGCCTAAATGGGTTGAACCTGAATCCAATGAAATTAAAATATCCCCTCTTTTTAAAACTTCAATTAATTCACATAAATTTGTTTTGCCTGCTAAATTAATGAAGTTGTCGCCACCTATATAGCTTATTAAATTTTTATCTTTATTTGTTCCGATAAAAATTAAATTAAATTTTTCATAATTTATTAATGCAATTAATTTTTTCCAATAATCTTTATTCCAATGCTTATTATCCCAAGTGGTTGCAGGGGCTAAGATTAAATTTAATTTGTTTTTGTCTGTTTCAGATAAAAGTTTATCAACTTTTTCAATTGTTTCTTTTTTTGTTGGGGGAAGGGTCATTTTAATTTCAGATGTATCCAGCCCCAAATATTTTGCAAATTTAAAATAATTATAAACGCTATGGAGTTTAAAATCGTTAAATAAGGGTTCTATTACTTCATTTCCCCCAAAAATTGCCCCTTCTCTTGCAGATTTTGCAACTATTCTTCTTTTGCCGCCTGAAAATTTTGTCCAAATAAAACTTTTTAAAATTAATTGAGTATCAATTACAATATCATAATTTTCTTTTCTTATATCTTTTATTATTTTTAAATACTCTAAAAAATTTTTAATAAAGTTTTTTTCTTTTTTCCATTTTTCAACGGGTGCCAAAATGGTTTTATCAACACAAGGGTTATTATTTACAATATCAAACCCTTTTTCACTTGTAAGCCAATGAACTGTAAACCCGTTTTTTTTCAAAATGTTTGCA